>CAIWEX010001184.1 GCA_903911795.1 uncultured Schlesneria sp. | reverse complement strand
CGGGGGCAGGAGCGAAGCGGATGGCCCCGTGAACGGTGTATGCGGTCACATCAAGAATTCCGGGCCTTCCGCAAAGCCTTCAGACCCGGCCACCCCGCCGCCGATGATTGGTGCTGAACGTTTTTCCGCGGCCCTTTTTTATGGTCGCTCACCCGCCTGCTCGCGCAATCAAACGGTCTCAGCAACAACGGGGTTGCTGAGAATCCCAAGTCCCTCAATTTCGACTTCCATTCGATCACCGGGCTTGATGTAAACTGCGGGATTCCGAGCTGCACCAACGCCGGGTGGAGTCCCCGTGAAAATCAAATCACCGGGCTGCAAGGCAAACAACTGCGACAAATGAGCGATCAGTTCGTCGATGCCGAAAATCAATTCTTTGGTGGAGGAATTCTGCATCGTCTCACCGTTCAGACGCAATTGAATTCGCAGATTGTGCGGATCGACTTCGTCGGCCGTGACGAGGTATGGCCCGGTCGGGGCGAACGTGTCGGGTGTCTTTCCCAGTAGCCACTGCCCCCCCGGACGTCCTTTTTGCCAGTCACGAGCCGAGACGTCGTTTCCAACAGTGTACCCTGCGACGTACTTGAATGCGTCTTCCTTGCGAATCCGTCGTCCCTGCTTGCCGATGACGACGACCAGTTCCGCTTCGTAATCCACTTCGTGAGCGACGGCAGGAAGAACGACCGCGTCGTCGGGACCAACGACAGCCTGGGGAAACTTGTTGAAAACAACCGGTTCACTGGGAATCGGCGAGTTGGTTTCCAGGGCATGGTCGCGATAATTCAAGCCGATGCAAATCACCTTTGATGGTGCCGCGATTGGCGCAAGTAATTGTCCTGTGACGAATGGTCCTTTTGTCATCCCCGCCGCCAAGGCATTGGCGGCTGCCATCAATCCCTGCTCGGTCTCCAGGATCGCCTTCAACGTCGTTGGCAGTTTCGTATCGACTTCACACAAATCGACAAATTGTCCATCGAGTGCGACACCGACAACACGTGGGCCCCGGGATGTTTGCAGGCTGGCCAATCGCATGAATAAGCTCCGGAAAGTTCATCGAAGTTGACATTCATTGACCCGCGATTTTCGCAGGTCTCCGGCCGATGCCGGATGGAGAACGTGAATTCTAGGAAAGTTCGTTCCTGATCGAAAGTCGCTCAGCATGCGTTGTCATGGCAATTGGCATTTCCATGTAGCGTGGGACCAGCTCGAAGCGCGGTGGTCCCACCCTGCATGGGCATTGCTTTCAGCATCGCCTCATGCATTTCGTCTGGGGTCATGTCTCGCAGATGAGTCGCAACGGACCAGCGATGCCCGAATCTGTCGAGTAACTGGCCGTAGCGATCTCCCCAGAACATGTCAGCGCATCAACACAGAGGCACAGAGAATCACAGAGGGCCGGACAAGCATCTGACTCTGTGCCCCTCTGTGCCTCTGTGTTTAATCCTATTCTTCCAACTTGATAAATACCTGGAAAAGTAGCCGCGCCGAACAAAGCGGCATGGTGGCTCAACTCGAAGGCCTGACACACGACCAACAAGCTTCGGCCCAGAACCCGATCAGGCCCGTCATTCTATACGTATCAAGGAGATCAATCATTGGCGTCCCCGGTCACCTGCAACGTTTTGTCTGACCAGTGAACTACGGTTTTGGCGTAATCAGCAACTCTGGCTTTTCCAGGAACAAGTAGTGGCCGTGATCTGCCGTGACGATCACAAGTGATTCGTTCCAGTTGCTGTGAGCGTCCACCCAGTCAGTAATGACCTTCACTGCGGCATCACCTGCCAATACGGCTCCGATCGAATTGTCGATGTTGTTGTCGTGGTTGGCCCAGTCGACATCTCCTGCTTCGACCATCAACCAGAATCCCTTCGGATTCTTGGAAAGAACGTGGATTGCCGCGGCCGTCATGTCTGTCAGCAACGGATTTTCGGTCAGGTCGGCGGCTTCGTAGACTTCTGTCTTTTTGGGGCCGCTTCTTCCGACCGGAGGATCGTAATTGCCGTCAGCTGTGGCGAATGGGAGATGGCCATTGTATTTCCCGTTTCCGTAGAAACCAAGCAGCCGCTTGTTCTGGTCAGCCGCCTGGCGTGCTGCTTCAGTCAGACGCTTCCTGCCGTCAACACCTGCCGTCCGAACTGCGGTCACATACTTCCCACCAAAATTTACGTCGACCGTCTTCAGATCCGCTTCGGTGAGATAGAGATTACCTGGTTGAAAGTTCGAACCCTGTGGATTCTTAGCGGGTTCAGTCTCAGTCGCAGCCACCAGATCGGTGGTCTTGACGTGGCCATAGCCGCCACCAATCACGACGTCCAGTCCTGGCAACGGTTGCTCCGAGTGAACGACCGATTTGAGACCGAGCATGTCTCGTGTCAGATCCTGATAGTCGTCTCGCTCGACATTATGAGCGTATGCGGCCGCCGGCGTGGCATGACTAATGGGAACGCTGCTGACCGCTCCAACCGAATAGCCCTGCTCTTGAGCCCAGTGAGCGATCGTACGAACGGGTTGGCCAGTCGGATCGATATTGACGCCGTCATTAAACGTCTTGATCCCGGTCGTCATGCTCGTCGCGGAACTCGAAGAATCGGTGTAAGCATGCAGAAACGCCTTGTCCATCGACTTACTGATCAGGTAGAGCGGATCGTTGCCGGGAGTCCACGGATTGGGGCCGCCGTGCTCCACATTGTATCCCCCGAACATTGTTCCACCAGGATTTAGCACAGTCTGCTGAGTCGGCTCCGTTTTCGTGCCCGTGTTGTGAGGGCTGGTACACATGAATCCAAATTGGGTTGTTCCCCCGGCCGTATAATCCTGAAAATGCAACCCGTTTCCTCGACCCGCGGAATAGGAAATGGACTGCGTCTTGTAAATGGATGCGGCTCGAGTCGTCTGCCAGTCCATTCCGTCGAAGATCACCAGGAAGACATACTTTTTTCCATTGGCGAATCCCGCCATTTGTAAATCGTAGATATTCGTCTGATCCATGTAATCAGCGACAGGATTGATCGTATGGGCGGGCAGTCGACCATAAATCCGCTTTAACTCCGATTCACTTCGATATGGGCTGTGATCTCCCGTGAAATGACGCAGGTCAAAGGACTTGGGGGCTTCGCCGATCAAAGAACCATAGGTGTAGACGG
>CAIWEX010001183.1 GCA_903911795.1 uncultured Schlesneria sp. | reverse complement strand
GGTCGCCGCTTCGGCGGGGTCGGGAGACCCGCGCCGAACGAAGTCCATGGTGCTTCTAGACGAACCCCAAAAGCGGCAATTAGACTTGCATCAAAACAACGCAGTGATCGGCTGACCAGTTTCCAGCATGCGAGTTGGTCTGCCGGCGGGGTTCGTGTATTGCAGATCCAGCGGGACTTCGAGGAACTGGAACAGCGTTGCGAGCAGATCGTTGGGCGAGATTGGCTGGGTTTTGGGGACATCCCCGCGGACGGTGGATTCTCCGATGATCTGGCCCATGTTCATCCCGCCACCGACCAGGACTTGGTTACCAAGTTGCGGCCAGTGCTCTCGACCACCATCCTTGTTGATGTGCGGCGAACGACCAAATTCACCGACGATGGCCAGCAACACCTTGTCCTGAAGGCCTCGGTCATACAGGTCTTCGATAAAGACCGACACAGCGTGGTCGAATTCCGGGGCCAGTTTGTGCATCTCCTGTTCAATCGTTCCGTGATTCACGGAAGGGTTCGTTCCGTGCGAATCCCAGCCGCCGTACCAGACCGTAACCAGTCCAGTATTGGCTTCTGCTAACCGACGCGCCAGCAACAGGTTCTCACCCAGTTTCTTTTCCCCTTTACCATACTTTTCACGCAATCGCGGATCTTCCTTCGATAGGTCAAAGGCTTCGCGCGCATTGCCGCGAACGAGTTCCACGGCGCGGCCTTCGAATTCATCCAGAGCTGCCATCATGCCGCTCTGATCAATCTTTCGCTCCAGGCGGTCCAGCGTCTGGCGCAAAGACTGACGATCCTGCAACCGGTCGAGGGCAATGCGTGGGACCATGTTTCCCTGAGCATTCCCACGCGCGTCGAATGGCGTGTGAGCGGTCCCAAGCCAGGCAGGCCCTTCGGCATACAGATGATCCAAGCCGATATATGTAGGCATTCCTGTCACAGGATGATTGGGGCCCCGATACCGTGAAAGCATTGATCCGATACTCGGACTGATCGGTGCCGCTCCGTTCCCTGCGGGAGCATGATCGTGGCCGGTCGACAGCCAGTGCGTTGCCGCAGCATGATCGGCCGCCGTATGGGCAAACGATCGAATGATCGAATACTTGTCCGCCAGCTTCGCCAGACGTGGAAATAGCCCGCCGATATGAGTCCCTGCCACGTTGGTCTGCAAGGTTCCGACAGTACTGCGAAACGGCAACGGGTTATCGGGCTTGGGATCGAAAGTCTCGTAATGTGTCGGGCCACCCGACAGGAACAGCCAGATCACCGTCTTGTCAGGAGCCTTCGTGCCCGAATTTCCGAGCGCCGCCTGCGATCGCAGCAGATCCGGCAGCGCCAGGCCTGTCATCCCCAGGGCACCGACCTTCAGAAAATTCCGCCGACTGGAACCGTTGCAGCAGTACGACTGATGTGAACCAAAGATGTCGAGCATTCGCCATGGATTCCTGATCGCGGAGCAAGCACTGGATTCGGTCAGCATTTCCGACATATCAACATATACCAGTTCGAGATCGACGTTTCCAGACGGGAACTTCACTGGTTTGCGGTTGTGCCGAAGACAGAGTCGCTACCGTTCACCGTTCACAGAGTGCTTTTACAACAATCGCAGCCGCACCGAATCCCGATATGCCTTGCCGCTTCGTATCTTAACGCAACCTGAATTCCAGGCTCGCTTTCATTTGTGAAGCGTGGCTTAACCGGCACTTCATCAATTGCTCGCAATCCGACTCTATTCTCCCGCGCAATTCCTGATCGGCGATGTTCTTTGACGTCGCGCTGTCATTGTTTCGATTCGTTAAGAAAGAGAGTAGAAATTCATGGTTTCAAGTCGTCGTATCGCACGCCCGAAGTTCGCCCGAAGTGGATTTACATTGATCGAACTGCTGGTCGTGATCGCGATCATCGCTGTGCTGATTTCATTGTTGTTGCCCGCCGTCCAGCAAGCTCGCGAAGCTGCTCGACGCAGCCAGTGCCAGAACAACATGAAGCAATTGGGATTGGCGGCCATGAACTTTGAGTCAACCTACAAAGGTTTGCCATACAACGCCATCACCAAGAACAACAGCCAGTTCCCCTATATTCCGTATGATCCCGCCGGTCCAGATGCTCCGATGCCTGGGGTGATGGGTGGAACTCAGGGCCGTGCCAGTGGCATGGTCCCCCTTCTGCCATTCGTCGATCAGGCTAGCGTGGCGGCAATCTACTGTTTCAACAAAGACTGGTCAGATCCGTCAAACGTCGGTGCGTTGACATTAAGGTTTCCTGTCATGCAATGTCCGTCGACGCCGACACCTGGGATCGTGACATACCCAGCAAGTTCGGCCAACTATATTACGCCAGGCAACGCGGCCTATGCTCCGCCAGCCACCGGCTCGACATCTAACAATATCAATGGTACGGCACTCTACCCTACAACCAAATGCACCCCCACTGGCTGGGTCGGCGATTACTGCGGTATCGGTCAGGTCAAAACAACCAAGAACGCAGCGGGTGCTGAAATCGCATTCACCAATCCTTCCATCTCCGTCGCATTTGTTCCAGGGGGTGGTTCCAAGGGGGCCACGGCGCAAAATGCCATCGCCTCGATCGCGGCTTGTATCGACGGAACCAGTAACACCACCCTGTACTCGGAACGATGCGGTAAGAGCATGCAATATTATACCGGCTGGGTTGCGGCACCGGCAGTGGCAATTCAAACGGGTTCGATCTGGGCAGATGCCGACAATCGAATTACCGTCACCGGGACTTCTCAGGATGGCAAGAGCGCTTTTGCGTCAGGGACCTGCGTGATGAACTGCAATAATCAGCAGGGGGATATCTACAGCTTCCACAACACGGGAGCCAATGTTGTTTTCGCCGACGGACATGTGAAATTCATGTCACAAGACGTCAACATCAACATCCTCGTGGCCTTGGTCACACGCGGCGGGGGCGAAGTCGTTAGCGTCGACTGAGTGCGATCGCAAATACGATTATTGACAGGCCAATGGTTGGGTGAGTGCGATCTCCGCACGATCGGGTCGCACTCACCCCCAGCAGCGTCGCTAGAGAGCCCCTGGCAGCAACGCGATGGCGTCCCATTTCGTGACCTTGGGACGCTTTTCCCAGACGCGATAACCGATCTGTTCGACCCTCTGCAGGTGTTTGGCGTGGACACGAGAACGCGCAAGAAGCGGCGAAAGGAACCTTGATCGCCAAAGTGGGTGAACAAGGCTTGAAAGGGGATGTCGAAGAAGTTTGTATTTTCCGTGGACCAAAGCAGACGGGATATCTCCTGGTGTCAGACCAGGGGAGCAATCGATTCTCCGTTTACGACCGGAAACAGCCCCACGACTTCATCGGGCATTTTGCGATTGAAGGGGCCAAAGACAGTGACCGAATTGATTTAAGTACGGTGAATTTCGGTACGGCGTTTCCCAAGGATTCTTCGCGCGCCACACGGGTTCAGTCCCACGTTCCGTGTTACTGACCCCTTGGCAGGAAATCGGCGCAAAACTGCCGCGAACACCAAAAGCAGTGACAACCGCACCCTGACAGACAGTCTCATCGGCGACCCGCCAAATGCATGCCATTGGCACGCTCTTCATGAATTGCACGCACCTGACGATGAATGTCAGACTTTGCTCCTCGTTATTTTGAAAGGATTTCAATGAAACTCGCGTATTTTCTCAACATTTCCATGGTTTTTGTCCTGGCGGCACGATCTGCCTGTGCCGCCGAATTCGAAGCGTTGGTGCTTGTCAAAACGATTCCGCTGCAAGGTGTCGCAGGCAAGTTGGATCATCTCGCTGTCGATTCCAAGGGTGAACGACTTTTCGTCGCCAACAAACCCAACAACACGCTCGACATTGTCGACCTCAAGACGGGCAAATTGATCCGACAGATTGCCGATCAAGGCAAGGTTTCGGGCGTTGCCTATGCCGCCGACTTGGACATCGTCTATGTCGGAAATGGAGCCGGTACTTGCAACGCGTTCGACGGCAAGCAATTCAATCAGGTCTTTTCGACGCCGGCCCCGAATGCCGACAACGTCCACTATCATTCGGGTAGCCAGATGGTCTATGTCGGCCAAGACGAAATCCTGTCTGAACTCGACGCCAAAACCGGTGAAGTCAAGTCGTCCATCAAACTGCCGGGTGCCGTTCACGGTTTTCGAATCGACAAGAAAGCCGGCAAGATCTACACCGTGCTCACAAATCCCAATCTGTTGGGAGTTGTTGACATCGCTAAGCGCGAAGTGACCGACAAGTTCGAGTTGACACTTTCTGATGCTGGCAGTCCGGTCGCTCAAGATGCCGACAACGGTCTGTTGTTTATCGGCTGCCCGAAGAAGAAGCCGATGGTTGTCGTGTTCGACGTCAAGTCGGGCAAGGAACTTGCCAGCATTGTGATTCCCGCCGGAATTGATGACCTGCACTTCGACAAGCGACGTAATCGCCTGTACGCGTCCTGCGCCGCTGGAGCATTGGTGGTGATCGAACGGAAAGACAACAGCTACGAGGTCGTCTTCAAGCTCGATACCCCCAAGGATTCACGCACTTGCGTCTGGGCGTCAGGCAAACTGTATTTGGGTGTACCACGGCAGGATGGCAACGACGGGCCAGAAGTCAGAATCTACGAGGCGCGACCGACAGTGGAGGCCAGCAACGCATCAAAATAAATGATCGAGTGACGTAAACCTTACCAATCTTCCCATTGAGCACATCCTGACACGATAGGAATGTGGCCCAATCGATCAGTGGCTGGTGCCGGCAAGTTCTTGGATGAATGGACGACGCGAATGATGCGTTCGCTTTTGGAGCCCATGAAGAAAGTCGCCCGGACATCACGCAATCACCGTGAGTTGATCTTGAATTGGTTCCGAGCGAAAGGCGAGATTTCTTCTGGAGCCGTAGAGCGTCTCAACAACAAGGTGAAATTGGTGACGAGAAAGAGCTATGGTTTCCGTACAGCAGACGTGGCACAACTGGCCTTAATGCACAACCTCGGTCGTCTACCAGAACCGGAATCCACCCATAGATTCTGCTAACGAGGCATAATTTGAATGACCAATGGCGATTGTTCCAGGCTTCGAAGTGGTGAATGTCGAACATCAAGGAGACCTTCATTCGGGCGTTTCGGCGAGGTCGAGAGACCCGCTATGCGAGCCAACCGGGGATTGCAGCGGCCTGTTTCAGCCAGGATGCCATCTGGGCCTCGTCGAGTTCATCCTTTTCGCGAATGTCGAACCAGCGAGCGTCCTTGCTAGTACCGCCAGTCGGGACTGGCTGCAGCGAAGTCCCTTGGAAAAAGGTAACTTTGACGTAGTGAGTGAAGACGTGGAACGACAGGAACCAGCCCTGACCTTCAATTCCGTAGAAGGGCGAGTTCCATTTCACGGCCTTGCAGACGTTGGGGACATTCTGTTCGATCAGCGCGTCGAGGCGCTGTCCGAGATCGCGCTTCCAACCGGGCATCGCGGCGATATAGGCCTGGACTGGGGCATTGCCATCGGCCTTGGCGATTTGCGGATTGCCACCCGTGAGTAAAACAATGGCACCCTTTTCTCCTTTTTTCGCCTTGATTGGCTTCGACTCTTTTCGTTCGGAATCGGGTTCGGTTTTCTTGGCCGTGGGTTTGGCAAATTTCGTATCCCGCTTCGCGTTCTTGGCTGGTCCTTGATTCAGCGCCACGGCGGCCTTCACGAGTGACTTAAATGCCGCGGCATCGATCTTCTCACCTTCGCGGATGTCGATTGCCCGGCGCGTGTTCCCCTCCAGGCTGGAATTGAACAGGTGCGACGGGTCCGGAAGACTGGCCCCCTTGGCAAACGTCAGCTTCACGACCTTTGAATATGTCTCTCCTGTGCAGATATTTCCGTGGTGCGACCAGACAGGAGTCCCCATCCACTTCCACTCCTCTGTCATTTCGGCATCGGCTTCCAGGATCAGTTTCCGAATATGGGCCAAGGTCTGGCCTCGCCAATCTTGCAGCTCGCTGATCCGCTCGTCGATTCGCCTGGAAGCAGCTTCTCCAGTCGCTCGCTCATGACTTCCGTCGCTCGTGTTCTCCTTGACCACCTTGGTCGGCGCGACTTTTTTCACGACGGGCTTGACCTTCACGCTGGAATTTACGGACCGTTTGGCCGTACCTGTACTCGCGGACTGCACGGCTTTTACGGTCGGTTTGCG
>CAIWEX010001182.1 GCA_903911795.1 uncultured Schlesneria sp. | reverse complement strand
GTCAGGATTTCCGGCAACGGCTCGAATGCACTGGACTTTCATATCGCATACTTCATCGGAACTTTATCGGCAACCGACCCTACCGCATACTTTCACATTCTATCGAAAGATACAGGCTTTGACCCACTGATTCAGTACCTTTCAGCGAAGAAGATCTGCGTTCGTCGCGTGCAAGACATCGGTGATATCCCGGTCGTCAAAACCGCTCGTGCAAAGTCGCCAGCGGAACGAGTTCCATTCGTTGTCGAAAAACTGGCCAGACAGCAGGCAAGCAAGCCAAGTACGGTCAAGACGCTCGCAAATTCAATCGCAGCACAATTCCAAAACCAATTGCCAGAGGATCAAGTCACTGCAGTCATCGAATTCTTGAAAAAACAGGGGCACATTACCGTCGATGGAAGCAAAGTCACCTACCCCCGAAATCTCGTTTGAAAACAATGGTTCCTCTATTGTCTACTCGCCGTGATGCTTCTTCACCAGACGGCCATGAATCACCAGGGCCAGCAGCAACACAATTCCGAGCAGGAATGGGCGCAGCAGGTCGAATTGCGTGACCCAGCTTTGCTGCAGCCAGGCCTGCGGCAATGACGAATTCTTGATGATCCGTTCGGGATTGACCGCATCCAGCCCGACTCGCAAAACGGTAAACGTCAGCACTCCCACCAATGTCCGGCCGATCCCGCCTTCCCCACCGAACAGGCTTGTCCCACCCAGCACGACGCAGGCCACCGCATCCAGCAGCAGGTCGGCATTCTGATCGAGGCTGACACCTTCCAGGCGTCCGGCGTTCAGCATTCCGCCACACGCAGCACACCAGGCACAGATTACCAGCGACGCCATTACGATCGATTCCGTTCGGACACCCGCCAGCTTGGCGGCCTGCCGATTGCCACCGGTCATGTAAACATACCGCCCGAATCGAGTGTGCCGCAGAACCAGGTGCGCGACCACCATCACGATCAAAGCCAGCACTGCGCTTTGTGGAACTCGCAGGCTGCCAACTTCAACCAGCGAGGCATTACCCAATTGTTTCAGCAGCGGAGGGACATTGAACTTCTGGCTGAGTGTCAGAAACTTCGCCAGTCCCACGGCGATGTTCATCATTGCCAGAGTGATAATGAAACTGGGGAGTCCCGACGAGACCGTCAGCCACCCTGAGAGTAATCCTGAAAGCAGTGCCACCAGCAGCGGAATCACAATCACGATGCAGACATCCAGGGAACTGGCGTCACCCAGTCCCTTGGGGCCAGCCGCGAATGAGGATTCCCAGAGCACTCCACAGACGCACGCTGACAGCAGCGCCACCGTCCCGACGGACAAATCGATCTCTGCACACAGTAAAACAAACGTTAGACCGGTGGCGACAATGGCAAGCACGGCTCCACGCTTCAGAACCAGTGTCACGGTCCCCAGGCTGAGAAAATCTTCGGCCACCAGGGCAAACACCAGTGTGACGGCCGCCAATGTCAGCAGGGGCGCAAAGTCTGCCAGCGAAAATCGGCGGGATCCCAATGAGGCATCAGTGGCTGGAGTCGGTAAATTCATCACGGTCCCACGTTTGTTGAAGCTGCGATTCCCGCATCCTCTGCGGCATGCATCAAGTCCTGTTTTGTCACCCTTTGCCCGGCAAACTCACGAGTAATTCGACCGCGAGCAAACGTCAGAATCCGGTCGGAATGTGCCAGGATCAGTTCCGGTTCGGTCGAAGCCAGGATCACTGCGGCCCCGGCCCGCTTCTGCTCGGCGACCAGTTCCATGACGTCCGCTTTGGCATGCACATCCATCCCGCGAGTCGGTTCTTCGAGCAGCAGGACTCGGATCGGACCCAGCAGCCATTTCGCCAGGACCACCTTCTGCTGGTTCCCTCCCGAAAGAGCTCCCGCTCGCAATGCAGGATTGGGAGGACGACAACCGACCCGTTCGAGCAATGGCTGACAGACGCGATGTTCGTTACGCCGGACAATCCAAGATCCAAGGACTCGCTTCAAATGTGACAACGTCGCGTTGTGAGCGATCGGTGCATTGCGAGCCAGCGTCTGAGCCCGATCGGCGGCGACGAACACCACGCCGTTTTGTACCGCACTCGGCACATCACCCGGTCGCAATGTCTTCGGACCGAGATGAACGGTTCCGCGATCCGGCTTCAACACGCCCGCGATGGCCTGCACCAGTTCCTGATGCCCCGCTCCGACGAACCCATACAGCCCCAGGCACTCACCCGGTTTGACATTCAAGCCGATTTCGTCGAAGTCACTACCAAGTGTCAGTCCTTCGACAACCAGACGTTCACTGCGGGCGGTCCCTTTGATCGGTTCTGGCAGAACAACTTCGGTCTTGTCATCCGCAGCTGAAGCTCGATCCTCGCCCACCATGTGATGCAGAATTGTCGCTCGATCCAGTTCCGCCGCACGACTGGTCTGCAGTTTTCGGCCATCACGCAGGATGGTGACTCGATCACAGATCGCGAGGACGTCTTCCAGGAAATGGCTGATAAACACCATCGCCACGCCACGAGTCTTCAATCGTGCGATCAGTTCAAACAGTCGTCGAGCCTCAGGCAGACTCAAAGCACTGGTCGGCTCATCCAGAATGAGGACTCGAGCCCCGCAGTGCAGCCCTCGAGCAATTTCGACCATCTGGCGAATCACCAGCGGATAGGTATCCAGTCGGCGTGTCACATCGATTTGAATCTCAAGCTCAGCCAGCGACGCTTTCGCTTCGCGATTCATCCGGGCCCAGTCGATCCGGCCGGCGCGAGTCGGCTGTCGCCCGAGAAACAGATTCTCGGCAACAGAAAGCGAACCGATCCCGGAAAGCTCCTGGTAAACCATGGCGATCCGCTGAGCCAACGCTTCGCGAGGAGAATGCAGACGGACCAGTTGACCATCAATCCGGATTTCGCCGGTATATTCCGGGACAACACCCGCCAGCACCTTCATCAGAGTACTCTTGCCAGCCCCATTACAACCGACGAGTCCATGGACTTCGCCGGGCCGAATATCAAAGCTGACATCCTGCAGCGCAACGACACCCCCAAATCGCACGCCAATCATGCGGCAATCCAGCAACGGCGATTCAGAGTCAGTCGTCATGAGAATGAGGTTGAGCGAATGTCATGGAGTCAATCTGTGTGACGCCAGTGTATCGAACACAACGGCCCAGTCCAACCCGCGTGGAAACGGCGTCACCTGCGGACGGAACCGATTGGGCAGGTTCGGTCGGATTCATTCGAAATCTTTGCGACGATCAAGGTCGAGGAGAAATTGACCTCGATGCACTTGAACCCTGCCCGTGCAGGATTGGTGAAGCAACCGACGAAAGGGGCCGAGTTCCAACGAGACGTTGATTACATAGAACCCATCAGCCGGAACGCGTTAGCGTCCGGTTCCAATTATTGTCGGGTTACGTACATGACCGGAAACCGGACGCTAGCGCGTTCCGGCTGATGGGTTCTATGTAATCAACGTCTCGTTGGAACTCGGCCCCGTTCGTCGGTTGCTTCACAAATCCTGCCCGGGCAGGGTTCAAGTGCATCGAGGTCAATTTCTCCTCGACCTTGATC
>CAIWEX010001181.1 GCA_903911795.1 uncultured Schlesneria sp. | reverse complement strand
TTCCATCTTCGTGCTCTTCGGTCCTTCGTGGTAATCCCGCTTCATCAACAACAGCCGAACGCGGGATGGCCCAACTTACTTCAAGCCGTGTTCGACCATCGAGACCGCCTTCTACTACTTTCTGCCACCACGAAGGACACGAAGAGCGCGAAGGAATCAGAGAACAAAACGCTGGATTCCGTCTTTGAGCCTGGTGTTGTTGAAGTTGATGAGGAGCCCGACCTTGATGTCTGCCAGTTTCATGTAGGTCAGCAGTTGGGCCTCGTGAATTCCTTTGATCATCTCAACACTCTTGAGCTCAACGATTAACTGATTCTCGATCAGGAGATCTATTCGATAACCGCAGTCCAGTTGAATGTCTTTGTATCGCACGGGCTGCGGATACTGAACCTGGAACTTGATTCCATGGCGTCTCAGTTCATGCGCCAAGCACTGCTCGTAGGTTGATTCCAATAGGCCTGGACCGAGGATTCGGTGAACTTCGATCGCACAGCCGATCACGCGACTGGAAAGCTCGTCGAATTCCATCTTCGTGCTCTTCGTGGTATTCCTGCTTCATCAACAACAGCCGAACGCCTAGCTCAACCCGGCTGTGGCGACAGATCGTCAACTCGTTTAATCACCCACAAAGCGACTCGGGTTGAACGCCTTGTACTAATCACACCCGAGACTTCGACAACAAAGCTGGAAGTCCAGAGGTTGGAATGACATTGAACGAACAATCGGTAGTTGGCTTCTTAGAGATTCCTCAAGACGTGACGTGTTGGAAACACTAGTTCCGGAAGGGACCAAGAAGATGCTGCAAGCGGCCTCGGAACAAGATTCTTCCCATGTCGAAGGCAGGGCCGCAAGATTGTTCGGAAACGCTATTTGCCCCCTCAACTGATCGTAACACGGGCGTATCCACTTGAAGTTTCCCAGCATCACGTACGAGATAAGTCCGCTGACGTCACTGAACGAGTTCGATTTTTGTCGTAGGTCGGCGCCTGATCACGGCTTCAATTCGGTGTTGGACACACCGCCGCTGCCCGGCGGGAAAAGATTGCTGGAAAAGCGCAGGCCGCGCGGCGCATTGGGTTCACCTTCGATGCGGACCGCATAGCGATACCGTGGAACGCCATGGCTATCGAGCAGATTCCCCTGAATGATGACATTCGTCAAGGGGGGATCGTCAGGTTCCTGGCCGTGGTCAAATCGAATGGGAGAGTGCTCGCTACCCCAGATCCAATGGGCGTCACCATGGCCAAAATCAGAAATAATGTTATTGGCGATGATCGAGCCACCGTCGGTGTTTTCGGCGTGCGAAGCGACCCCTGGCATTAATCCGATTGCCCACAGGCTGTTCTTGACGAACTGGTTTCCACTGATCAGGACATTGCGTGAACCGTGCATGGCTTTCATTCCCATGAACGAATTCACTACGAAGTTGTTCGCGACGATCACGTGATCACAATGCAGGTCAATTCCTTGCGCGGCATTCTCAATGTGGTTTCCCAGGATACGAGTCATGTCGCTCGCTTCAGGTGCAGTAACGACAATGGCCGATCCTTGCTGCCAGTTGTCGGTCTGAGCGGCGTCCCAGATCTGCTGGTTCAGCAGACGTCCCTTTATTGGATTCTTCTTCACCCACTCCCCCAGTCGGTGTTGCTTTTTGATCTCCGGCGTGGGACGCAGATTCTCTTCGACGACGCGATTGGCTTCGAGCAGTGTCCCTGAAGAACGGTTCACTCCGATACCTGTTCCATCCGTGCAATTGAATGCATAGCCCCAGTTTGCGTCCGCGGTCCTGTCATCGACGGTAACCCGCATATAGTTACGTACCAGACAACGGCTGATGCGGGCTCCGCGGCAATCTCGCAACGAAATCGCAGCCGATCGGGTGCGGTTGTCGATCACCCGTACGTTCTCGATCACCAGATCAATACAGTTCAGCGCCAGAATTCCTTCATTCGACGTTTCGAGCTTTCCCTCGAAACGGGTCAGCGTCAGATCTCGGATCTCGATTCCAGATCCCTTCTCGATCTCAATGATCGGCTGTTCGGAGTTTTTCTGAACAATGCGACCGGGACCCGACAAGCCTGATCGATCGGTACGCAGCCGGATTTTCTCTTGAATCAGATGATCACCGGATGGAACGTAAACCATCTGGCCAGGATTGGCATCCAAAGCGGCCTGAATCGAAGGATAGTCTGCGACAGAGACTCCCACGCGGTTTGCCGGATCGGCCGCACTTGTTTCAACCACGGCGGCACTCAATGTGAAGAACGCCGTGAACAGCAGGAGGAATCGGACGGAGATTTTCATGAATGGTGTGCTCGAAGTGTGAATCGTCAAAACCCTTATGGAGCGTTACCCCCGTCGAGCAGTATCGAATAGATCAGCAGGATGATCCAGAGCAGTGCGAACACGCTCGGCGCAGCTAAGGAAAACAAATCGACACCGGTAATGTGAAACCAGTCATTCGGAGACCGGCCGATATGATAGTTCGTCAATTGTGGCTGAGGCGAATTTCGATCTTCGGCGATCAGCCGATTTCCATGCCGCTGCCAGCGCCGGATCACGACGACTGCGGCACCAATGGCGATAAATGCGGTGATACAGATCGTCAGTGCGATGCACGGTAGCACGACTAAAATCAGCCGTGGCGAATCTCGTCCTGAAGGACCATGGATGATTGCCCACGCCGTAAACAGAAAGGCCTGCGACGCGAGTAGCGACGCCAGACGCCCTGAAGCGATACCAACTTCATAGCGTTCCTCTTCACGACAGTGCTTGTATTCTTCCAGATGCATGACGTGACCAGTAGAGGAAGATCAATCGAAACGTCGGCGACCCGTCGGTCGAAACCATAAGTAGATCTCACGATTTACGGAAGATCGAGTGAGCCTTGCGGTTCAGAATTCCTCACTTGGCATCCAGCTGGGCAGGTTTCGGTTTTTCCGAACGTCGTTGGCTGAGCAGCAGCCAGGTGGAGAGGATGATTTGTGGTACGAGAACAGCCCAATACGGCATCTCGATTCCTAAATACTCCAGCTGCGCGCCTTTGCCAATTTGATACCGATCTATTCCGAAGCCAAATGGCCACGACGTTGGACCGAATATCCTGGGGTAAGAGCCTTTGGCATAACTAATGTCCCACGATTGGTACCGCATCGTGTCGAGTGGTTCGATGACATCCGCCACGGGTCCTGGCTGCATCGAGCCTAACTGCATCGAGCCTAACTGCATTGAGTCAAAAAGAAATGGCTCGGTGTCATCCGCCGGACTCGGTTCTGGTGTTTCAAACGGCTCTGATTCATCCACCGAGCTTTCTTCTGGCGGTTCGAATGGCCCGATGTCATTCGCCGGGATGTACGGCAGCGAGCCTGCAATTGGCCAATGAAACGAGAGTTCTACTTTTCCGAACTGTGATTCGAATGTCGCTTCGTACCTCCCAAGCGTGACATCAATACGTTCACTCCATCGATGGCTTCTCATCGTTCCTACGAGCGTGGCACATGCCATCATCAACGCGATGCATCCAAGTTTCCGTTTCCATCGTCTAAAGAACTCTCGCATTGGATTCCGCCTTTCGATTCGCGGGCTCGTCACGTCCCTCGGAGAGCGGACAAATGAAGTTCAATGGCAGAGTAACCGAGAAAACGTGCCCGCGATAGACGACGGGCTGCCGATCAACACAGGAACACAGTGAACCGCCAAGGACTACGGGTCAAGTTGAAAATCGCATTCCACTGGATCGATTGTTACGCCAGTAAGTCGTTGACGTGCGAAGAGATTCAAGCCCCTGCCGTCCTCTTCCGTCGCGGTTAGGACTTGTCGACAGGCTTCCCTGGCCGCGACGGATGAAAAAGTTGGGGTGGACGATTTTCGGCGCAGGCAATTGACGCAAGTTCGGCGCGGGGCTCCCGAGCGTCTCCCGACCCCGCGATGCTTGACCGCAGGTCTCCTCTATTACCGATCTGCATCATTCAACGTCTTGAAACAATCGTGGTGCAAAATCGTGGAACGCGTGGCGCCAGGTTTGCCATTCGTGTGCTAATCCTTCGGCATCGCGAAAGACCGCATGCTTGATTCCCGACTGCTCCAATGCACCAGCGAGATTGCTGGCGCTCTTATGGATCATTGCGTCCATTCCGACCGTTCCGGAGTGCAGATACAACAATTTGACTTTTTGATCAAACGCGACGGGATCGGCGAAAACGCCGTTGTACGACGTCTTCAGATCGACGTCGCGAAGCCCGCTGAACGATGCCACAACCGAGAATTGATCGAGGTGCGTCAGTCCGATTCGGAGGGCTTGTCCGCCACCCATGGAAAGTCCTGCAATAGCACGCTGGTTTCGATCGGAAAGAGTGCGATAGTTCGCATCGATCATCGGAATCAGGTCTTTCAGGACGACATCTTCAAAAGCACCACCGTCACCACGTCCTCGCTCTGCCGGGGCAGCAGGTTCGCCTGCTCGGGTCGCATAGCCTTTCTCCATGACCACAATCATCGGCTTGGCTTTTCCCCCGGCGATCAGATTGTCCAGGATAAAATTGGCATGTCCCTGCCGAATCCAACCGGTTTCGTCTTCACCGCCGCCATGCTGCAGATAGAGGACGGGATAACGCCGCTGTTGATCAGCATCGTAGCCAGGCGGCGTATAAATCATGATATGACGGGTTTTCCCTGTCACCGTTGAGTTGTACCAGCGAGATCGCACCTCCCCGTGGGGCACGTCTTTGACGTGGTAGAAATCGGTTCCTGCTTCCGGGATCTCGATCCCGCTGGTCGGCTTTCCTGTTCCAAAGAAGACATCGCTTCCAGGATCGTTCATCTGGACTCCATCCACGACGAAGGCGTAGTAATGGAATCCGGCCACGACCGGTGGCGATGTCAGCATCCAGATCCCGTCCGGGCGTTTTTCCATATTCCAGGGACCGCCACTTCCCAGCCCGAAATTAGTGAAGACCTGAACCTTGCTGGCTTCGGGGGCTTTCAATCGAAACGTGACACGCCGGTCTGAATGCACACGTGGATAGGGTGCATTTCCGATGTTGGTCGATGCCGGGATCGCTTCATCGCTTTTCGTTTCGGTCGCTTTTTCTGCGGACGGACTCACTGGCGCCTGCTCACGGAATAGCAACTGGGCGAAGTGACACAGATCCGTTTTCCAGACCTTGAAATCGTGTCCACCGTCGGGGATGACGTTGTAAAGGTGCGGTACTTTCTTCTCGTCGAGCATCTCATGCACGTTCTTGCTGATGCGGAACAGGCTGTCCTTGTCACCACAGGCGACATACAGAAGTTTGAGCTTCCTGATCGCCTCGTCAGAATCCTTGACGAGTTCTTCTGGCTGCCTGGTGTTGGGGGCGGAAGAGAATCCACCCACCCAGGCAAATGTATCGAGATTGCTTAAACCGAAATTCAGTGACTGCCCTCCTCCCATCGACAGGCCCGCCAGAGCTCGCGATTCGCGGTC
>CAIWEX010001180.1 GCA_903911795.1 uncultured Schlesneria sp. | reverse complement strand
GCGTCAGCACCGCCGTCACCGAAGGTGATGGTTTGCGTACCGGTGGTCAGCTTGCCGATCCACTGACTTCTGCCGGCTACGTGGCGATGGCGTTCTTTGTCGAGACCGCCGAAGTAGTAGGAACAACGGACCGAGTACCGGCCGTCGGGCACCCTGACGTGATAGCCCAACCCCTTGCCTGTCACATCAGGCGACACCGAATGAAAATAGACGGCGGGCATCGTGAACAACTTTCGCTCACCCGGCTTCAGTCGCCAATGGTTGATGGTGTGCGGAATGGTGGTGTGCAGCGAGTCGTACATCACCGGCTTGCCGTGGCGGTCCAGAATCTCAATCGAACGAGCAATATCTTCGCCGGTGATGTAGCCGCTGAACTTGATCTCCTGATCGCTGACGTTTTCGACCATGAGCAGATAGTGCAGCGGTTCGCCCGGCCTGGCGATGATCGAAGTCGGCATCCACGCATCGGCCGGCAAGGTGTTCCAATCAGCCCCCGCCGGTCCCGAATGAGTTGGCACAAGGCCCAGTCGCAAACCACTCACTGATTTGCCCCACAGGGCGTCGGGGAGCTTTGCCTGAATCTTCGGCTGCAGGTAAGTCGCCGATTGATACGACTCATCGGGCACGGAGTCATTGATGGCATCGATCACCGCCTCGACAGCGGCAACCGTTTCGCGCATCCGTGTTGCCACGTCAGACAACTCGGGTTTGTGGAACGTCTCGGCTTCATCGCGCAGCGCATCACGAACTCGTTCCAAGGATTCGAGCCGATTTTCCCGCCACTCGTCACGGTCCGAGTATCGGGCGGCTGGCTCGTCATCAGGCGGTCCCTTTTCATCATCCGTGGACTGAGGAGCCAATTCAGGCTCGATCAATCGCCACGCGCGGCGGATCAATTGAGGATCGCCGGTGTGGAACATCAACGTCAGTCGATAACGCGGATCGCCCGCGTTTGCCCCCGGCTTCAACCGCTCACGAAACAGGTCGTCCAGCTTAAGCACCTCGAAGGGGTCGCCGTCAATCGGCCCGTAGATCAACTCACTCTGCGGAGTCCCATCCGGTCGATGCTCGATGTAGAAACGCCCGCTCCCCGCCGGATACATCAGCCAAGTGTGCTCGCCCAGCGGCATCGGGAAGACATTTTTCGGACTCTTCAACGCCCCTGGATTCTCCGGATCGGGGACATTCAAATCTGGAATCTGCCGCAATGATTCCTCGTCGTGGCCATGCACCTTCACCTTCGAAAAATCAACGCCCCGCACAACATCCTGAATTGACACTTGCGGCTGAAGCTTCTCGTCCGCATTCTTACCCTCCCCGCGCACCCGCTGAATGCCACCGCACTTCCCATCTTTGTCGAACATCACAACCAGCGAGTGCCCGTCGCCGAGCGCGATGTGATGCGTGACCTTCTCGCCATCGACGGTCTTGCGAGTCTTCAACACTTGCTGCTTGACGATCTCCAGGAACTGCGGCTCGGTCATGTCGAGCGACAAGCCATGCAGCTTCGGATACGGTTTCAGAAATTCGAGGCCATTCGGGAGAGATGCTTCTCCGGCGTCGTCCGCTTTTTTGGCCTTGGGCGTCACCTGAAGGATCAGTGGATTGTGACTGATGACGGTTGTTTCTGTATCTGGTGTTTCGAACGGAATCTGATTGGAATTCTCGATTGAATACACTTTGAAGTCGGATGGTTCACCGATACCTTCCAGACGAAAGGTTCCATCTTTCCGTGAGTAATTCAAACCGAAACTTTCATCAGGCTCTGCACCTTTGGCGATGATCAACCCTTTGTAGGGTCGTCGTTCGTGATCGATGACACGCCCCGTCAACACGGTCAGTTTCAGCGGTGGCAACTGCAGCGGCGTCTCGTCAGGGTCGACTCGCAGTCCGCGATCGGGCAAGGCAATTGCCGGGTCGGATGGCCAGCGAATGGCCGTCAACATTCCCAAACCTGGCGAGCCCGATTTGTCGATAAAAATCGAACTAGGAATGACATCGACAGAGAATTCCCCTCGTTCGTTAGTTCGAATCACGGCGCGGTGTTCGGATGTCGTTTCAACGCCCTTGTCGACGCGAGCTTTCCGACGCGTTGTGCCGTGTGACACGTTCAGCTCGACATTCGGGATCGGCTGGCCCGATTGAGTCACAATCTGGCCACGAACCGTTCGCGTTCGAATCAGTGGAATTTCAACGTTAGTGACAACTCCACTCGATAGCTCAAGGGGCTCACCGTCAGTGCCGCGCGGCGTTCGCCAGCTCCACCCAGTGACGGTCCCCGTGTGAAGCGAGATTGCGAGTTTCCCGGCGGGCAGATCGCGGACTTCAAACCGTCCTTCGCTGTCACATCGAACTCGAGCGATTCCAGTCCTGAAGAGATTTGATTCTCCAGGATCGCTATCGGACGAATACAAAACGATTTCCGTATGCTTCGATATTTCTGCGGGAAGTGCGTCGGATGATGTTGTGAGACGCCCTTGAATTAGCGCAGGCTCCCGCATGAGTAGCCGTGTAGGAACATCCTTCCGCAGATAGGGATGCCACATCAGAATCTGTCGCCCGCGATCTGCGGTCTGGATCCGCATGCTCCGCCACTCGGCCCGCGTTGGCGATTTCGCTTCCTCATCGTCAACATCGTTTACTTCTTCGCCGGCCTCTTCATCCATATCGATTGGAAATCCGAGTATCCTGAACGAACCACTGACCATTGGCTGAGGTAGAACCTGCTTGAAAAGGTCGTCTGGCAGAATCAAGTTGACGCCCATGGAGAAATTCAACCGCTCGACCGTTCCCCGAACAGGCTCGCCGTTCGTACCAGCCAATTCGACGACTTCCGTCATTGGCCGGAAGAGTGACATCTTGATCGGCTGTTCTTGATCCGGCTGAATCGGAACGACCCCAAACCCGTCTCTGGCAACATCTGAAGTCCATGCCCACAGATTGGCTTTGGAAGTCGTGTCGTTCCTCTTCAATTCTGAGGAAAGAACCGAGAGCCGAAAATCACCGGCCTCATCGGTCAGTACCGTGGCCACCGTGCTCTCGCGATTCTCATAACCATCGCCGGAAACCACGCTCACAACGACCGTTGCCCCGGCAACCGGTTTCTTGAGATGATTCAAAACTCTCCCGCGAAACTCTTCCATCGCGGCGGCTTCCGGTCGGTCCGATTCTGCCTGCGGCTCCGTTTCGGCCGCTTCGGTGATTGCAACCGTCTTCTGTTCGTGGTCATCAGCGTGGGAAGCGATGTAAGTTGTCACGCCGAGCGACGCGATCACCATCAGCGCGATCAGGCTGGCTCCCCACCAGATTGAGCGGCGTGAGTCATGAGCAGGGCCAAGAGCAATCCGGCGGATGCGATTGAGGAGTGAGCCGCCGGTAGCGGCGATCGTGAGTGTGGGGCTTGCCCGCAGTTCCTCCATCGCGGCCAGGGCGCTGACGTAAGTGACGGGGTTATCGCACAGGCTGAGAGCCAGATCGTCGCAGCAGTGTTCTCGTTCCGCTCGAATCATTCGCGACAACCACCAGACCGCCGGGTGATAGAACAGAAGCGTCTCAATCGCGGTTTGGATGAGATTAACGAGGTAATCATGTCGACGGATGTGAGCCAACTCGTGGGCAAGAACAGCTTCCAACTGCTGCGGCGTCAGGCTGGTGAGCAGACTGACCGGCAGCAGGATCATGGGGCGAATCCAACCAATGACTGTCGGCACTTCGATCAAAGACGACTCGACAAGCCGCACGGTGCGCGTCACTCTCAACCGCGCCGCAAGAGCTTTCAAGCGAAGTTGCCATGCCGCGTCGGCGGGAGTCACTGCGAGCCGCTTCAATCGCTGCACGATCCGCCAACCGACCAGCAATCTCAGCGATAAAACCAAAACGCCCAACAGCCATGCTCCAACAAACCACGGCAAGATCGGAGCCATTCCGCTGCGAACACGTTTATTCCATGAAACGGCCTGGTCAGGCCGAGGCACTTCCATTTGATCGGGCTGCGACGCGACTGCACTCATCGCAGGAGCGGGAGCTAGCATGATCGAATTGGCATCGATCGGACCGTCGAGTCCCATCGCACCGGTCACCATCGGCTCAAGGACTGGCTCAACAGTCCCGCTCTTTAGCTCGTTTGGTACGACAGGTTCAACGTGATGGACCGCAGTGACCGCGTTAGGCTTCATCGTCGAGGCGATCCACCACCACGTCACCGCCGGGCACGCTGCCATTGCCAGCAGCACCGAACACTGAACCACATACTTCACCCGCGACGAAGCTCTTCGTAGAACAAGCAGCACGACCGCCAATAGCACGGCCAACAGCGTTGCCTGCCACAAAAAGTGGACCAGCGCCCAACCGAGCGACTCAATCACGGGCGACTCCAACGTGTGCAGAATTGTGAGCATGAGAGACCCTCGCGGGGAAAAGCAGTTAGCCGTCTAGCAATGAGCCTGTAGGGTTGAGTCTTCGTAACGCACAATGACCAATCGAGGCGCTGCGACGAAGGTGCGTTCTGAAGACTCCGCGCACCCTACGGACAGCCCTTGCACCTACCCTGTCATTTTGCGTTCTTTTCCATTTCGTCAATCAATTTACGAATCTCGGCCAGCTCGGCGCGAGAGGCCTTTTTCGACGAGAGGGCTTGCAACACGAGCTGCTGCGCCGAACCGCCGAACGCCCGGTTGAGCAAGTCGCTGACGAGTTGCTTCTGCGTCACTTCCGCTGCCGCGACCGCTTCATAGACGTGTGTCCGCTGCGAATCGTTTCGCAGAACCAGTCCCTTTTCAGTCATGATCTGCATTAACTTCAAAGCAGTGGTGTATCCGGTTCCTCGTTCCTTCTGTAACGCTTCCGTCACGTCGCGAACGGTACTCGGCCCGCGCTCCCACAGCACGCGGAGAATGGCCAACTCGGCATCAGTCGGCCTCGGCAAGTCTTGTTTCGCCATAAGTCTCTTCCTGAATCGGGGCCAATTCCCCAACGGCGAGACACGATATACGAAGATGTTCGTAATGTCAACGAAGATCTTCGTAGAATGAGTGGGCGTGGCAACGACAATGAGTCACGCACATCGTCACAATGAAGTAGGTCGCCGGGTGCGCACCATTTGTGTTGTACAATGCCCGTTTTTACTTCGGAATGTGAACAGGAGTGGGGTGCCACGATCTTGGAGTCTGCGACAAGGTCGTGCCAAATTTGGTTTCCCGCTCATTTCACAACCGATCTCTTCGCCGTCTCTCAAGATCCATCCAAGACACGGCCTTGTCGCAGATTCCAAGACCGTGGCACCCATTCCTCAAGTTGGAAGTCTCGTTTTCAGGCAGATCCAGCAACCCTACATCCTGCCCAGCTTCAAAAAGGCATTCGCCCTGCTAAGGGTGGCTTTCACACTTACGTACTGGTCCGACGACAGCGTTCCCATCCGACAAACCAGCGTTCCCGGGGGTAAAACTCGCCAGCCCTATTCCCGATTTTGAATTATGCGATGAAAATTTCGAAGCAAAGAAAGCGACTTACAACACACCATATTTCGCAAACGCATCTACCGCCTTCATCCCATCTCGGATCGCATCTCGCACAACGTTTTCGGCATGAACTTTGTCCCACGCTCGCTGGATTGCTTCAGTTTCAACTTCACGCGGAACGACGACAACTCCGTCCTCATCTGCGAAGACCAGACATCCAGGACCGAATGACACTCCATCGATTTCCACGGGGATATCCACATCGACAACGCGTTGACGGTTCAGGCTGTCATAGACGCACGTCGAACGTGCATAGACGGGAAAATTCATCGGCCGAATCTTGGCCACATCACGTATCGCACCGTCAACAACAGCTCCCACACAGCCACGATTGCGGGCGGCAGTCGTCAGAAGTTCGCCCCAGATCCCAGAGCGAACAGAACCTCCGGCGGCTGCAATCAGCACGTCATCTGGCTGACAGGCGTCCACTGCCTGTAACTCCAATTCATAAGGACGCGGGTCGACATGTGCCATGTCGACCCATAATGTAGTCTTGCAGCGTCCGACCAGAAGTGATGTCCCTGTGTACGGCGTGAATTGCCGTCGAGGAGATTGGTTCTTGAATCCGAGACCATCCAGGGCGTCGCTGACGACAGCGCTGTACAGGTTCTCACGCATCATTGGCAGAGTGATCGTGGCGGGGGCTGTCATGGAGTTTCCTGGACTGTTCGTTCGGTAGGGCGAAGAAAGAGCGGTATTCGACCGCGCGATGCGGGGGGAGTACTGCTAACATATTTGCCGGTATTTCGTCCACCTAACGGTCGGGAGTTTCTCATGCCTCGCGTTGGCATTTTGGCGCTGATTCAAGAGTCGAACACATTTCTTTCAGGGACGACGACGTTTGATCATTTCCGCCAGGATCTGTTATTGACGGGCGAAGATGTTCGCCGCCATTTCGCCACGGCCCATCACGAAGTCCGTGGTTTTTTTGACGGACTGGCTCGAGCGGGAATTGAAGCGGTTCCGATTTTCGCTGCCCGTGCTTTGCCGTTTGGTACGATCGAATCGGACGCGTTTGAGCGACTCGTGCAGCAAATGATCGAGGAACTCGAATCGGCCGGCCGTCTTGACGGGTTATTGGTCGCTCCCCACGGAGCAACCGTAGCCGCATCTCATCCCGACGCGGACGGATATTGGTTATCGCTGGTCCGGCAGACGGTTGGACCGCAAATCCCGATCATCGGAACGCTGGACCCTCACGGGAATCTGTCGCCGCAGATGGTAGCCGCGACAGATGCCTTGATGGCCTATCGCACGAATCCGCATATCGATCAGGAACAGCGTGGTGTGGAAGCTGCGGAACTGATGGCTCGTACGCTGCGAGGCGAAGTGACTCCGGTCCAGGCGGCCTGTTTTCCACCGATGGTAATTAACATCGAACGGCAATGTACATCTGAGCCACCGCTGACAGAAGTTGTCGCCGATTTCGAGGCGGTCCGCGGCCAGGTTGGCGTGCTGTCGGCCAGCCTGATGCTCGGCTTTCCGTATGCCGATGTGCCGGAGATGGGGGCGTCGTCACTTGTGGTGACCAACGGAAATCCGGCCCTTGCCCAGTCACTCGCCAACCAGTTGGCAGAATTGATGTGGCGCCGTCGATCTGGCCTGGCAGGATCTTTCATTTCGGTGGAGGACGCCGTCACCCAGGCACAGTCACTGCCAGCCCCGATCTGCATGCTGGATATGGGTGATAATGTCGGGGGAGGTTCACCAGGGAACGGAACGTGGCTGGCCCATGAACTGCACCGACAAAAGGTCGGACCGTCATTTCTGTGTCTTTACGATCCCACTGCAGTGATGCAAGCCGATGCCGTCGGTGTTGGAGCCAAAGTCCGGCTGGCCGTCGGTGGAAAAACCGACGATTTCCATGGCGCACCCTTTCAGGCAGCATTCGTTGTGAAGTTCGTTGGAGACGGTCGTTTCGCGGAGACTCAGGTCCGTCACGGAGGTTTCACCAGTTTCGACCAGGGACACACCGCGATCGTCGAAACCGATGACGGACTTCTGACGATCATGCTGACGACGCGCCGCACGCCCCCCTTCAGCCTGCGGCAATTAACGGCCTTCGGACTGGAACCGCAATCGTTTCGAGTCCTGGTTGCGAAGGGAGTCAATGCACCTCTGGCCGCCTATCAGCCAGTCTGCCCCACAATCCTGCGAGTCAATACTCGCGGAGTGACCACCGCTGACGTCACACAGCTTCCGTACCAGCATCGCAGGAAACCGATGTTTCCATTTGAAGTCGATACGGTCTGGACGCCGTAAGGTGAAGTCAAAGCTACCCAGATCTTTTTCTCTCGGCGTCGGTTGGGTGGCGGGGGCGCACTGGCTTTGCAGAAGCCCCTGAAATG
>CAIWEX010001179.1 GCA_903911795.1 uncultured Schlesneria sp. | reverse complement strand
TCCTGCGTACACCGGAGAACCGTGTTTCTTGGCCATGATTGACTTTCACGTTGTTAATTCACGGAAAAGGAATACGTTGTTTTGATTCGACAAATTCGTCGAATCGATCAGCCAAGAGCGATGGCTGGGGAAGGGAGGAAAAACGATCAGCGATTCTTTAATACGAATTCCGCCGCTTTTTCGCCGATCATGATTGATGGTGCATTGGTGTTTCCGGACGTAACGTTGGGCATGATCGAGGCGTCGGCGACTCGTAGCCCGTCGATCCCATGAACTTTCAGTTCGTGATCGACGACACACATCGGCGTGTGGCCCATCTTGCAGGTGCTGGTTGGATGGAAATAGGTTGAGACCGCATTCCGAATGAACGTGATCATGTCGGGGCGGCTGAGTGGGCCTGGCATTACTTCACGAGCCCGGTATTCCTTGAACGCGTCACTGGCTCCCATCTCGCGACAGAGTTCTACGGCCGCGAGCATTGCCTTCACATCTGCATCGCATGCCAGGTAATTGACGTCGATGATCGGGGCCAGCTCTGGATTGGCGCTGGCGAGTTTAACGGTCCCACGCGATTGCGGGCGAACAACGCTGGGACTGATCGTATAGCACCGATGATGAGGAACTCGCGAAGCCAGTTCAGGAGTGGCAAACGCGAATTCAATGAATACTGGCTGAATGTCTGGTCCGATCAGTTGTGAGTCCGATTTCCACCAGAGGGTGCTTTCTGCACCATTGTTATGCGGTGGTGGAAGCGGTCCCGAACATTCATAAAGCAATCCCGCCAACAGCGGATGATCCTGCAGATTTCGGCCGACGCCTTTCAGGTTCGCGACCACGGGGATTCCATGTGACTTCAGGTCCACCTCGGGGCCGATCCCCGAAAGGAGCAGAATCCGTGGAGTGCCGATGACCCCCGCGCTCAAAATGACTTCGCTGCTGGCATGTGCCTGGAAAACCTGGCCATTCTGGCGGTATTCGACACCCGTGCACCGATTGCCGTCCATCAGCAGGCGATCGGTTTCTGCAAATGTCAGAACCGTCAGATTGGGACGCTGAAGTGCAGGACGCAGATATCCGTCTGCAACACTAAATCGCTTGCCATCCTTCACCGTGAAGTTGAAGTAGCCAACACCAAGCATTTCGGGACCATTGATGTCCTCCAGAACGGGTAGCCCCACGGAACAGCCCGCTTCAATGAATGACGCAGCCAAGGGGTTCGGATCGACAGGTGGTGAAACGTAGATTGGTCCCCCTGTTCCTCGCAATTCGCTGGCAGGACCATGCCAGTCTTCGATTTTCTTGAAGACTGGCAAGACGTCGTTCCAACTCCAGCCGGGACAGCCTGAATACGCCCAGTTATCGAAGTCGGTGTGGTGGCCGCGGACCCAGGCATTGGCATTGTGACTGTGGCAGCCACCGAGCATCTTGCCGCGTGGCAGATGATCAATGCGGTTAAAGCAACTGCGTAAAGGTGCCGTCTTCCAACCCCAGTCCATTGCACCGTAAAACAGCGTCGGCCACTTCGTCGGGTCCTTGACGTCAGGATGGTCGTCCTGCCCCCCACCTTCCAGCAAGAGGACTCGGACTCGGGAGTCCTCCGATAAACGTGCCGCAACGACGCAACCTGCCGACCCGGCTCCCACCACGATAAAGTCAAAGTTCTGTTGAATCGTAGTCACGATCTGATCCTGGTTGTGAATTTGTCCACACTATTTCAGGGCTTCGAGCAGCCGACACGCATCACGCAGATCATACGTATCGACGCTACCCCCGAATTGGGAGACGATTGGAGATAAGACAGCCTCTGCTTCAGGTGTTCGTCCGACGGAATGCAGCAGCCGTGCGAGGCTGCGTGCTGCCCGTAATTCGAGCGATTTGGCTTCCTGCGACCGAGCGCTGTCCAGTGATTTTCTAAATAGAATTTCGGCCTCTGCGACCGCCGAAGGGGTGCGAGTCAGTAGCAGTTTCCCACGCAATCGCGGAATTTCCGGCAGATAGAACCCCTCGCCCGTACTGATCGCAAATTGCTCGGCCTGATCAAGCGCGGTGGCGGCCTTGTCGAGTTGCCCGGCAGCCAAAGACGCTTCCGCAAGTAGAGCATAATAGTAGTGGCTTCCCAATTCCGATCCCTGGGCTCGCCATTCGACCAATCCTTCTTCGATCTCGGCAATTCCCTGGGTGTGTTCTCCTTGTTGTGACATGGCCCAGCCACGCATGACTCGGCACCAGCCATACCAGAATGCGAAGCCTTGTTCCTTGGCGAGCGACAGTGCCTTCTCGGCAGTGGCTCGCGTCCGCGTGACATCGCGATTGAACTGGTGAATCCACTGGGAAAAACTGAGAGCCAGAGTCAGGCTGAAGGAATGGTCGAGCTCTTCAGCAATGTGAACGGCGTCGTCACTGTGTTTTTGAGCGATGGCAGGGCTGCCGAGCAGCCAGTACGCCCATGACATGTAGCTGCAGGCAACAATCCACGGGTCGACGACGTCATACCGATAGACCTGTGCTCGCAGTTCCAGAGTCGCTTCAATCGACGCGACTCGTTTCAGAAATGGAATCGCCTGGTGGTGCTTCCCCTCGTAGACAAGCGGACTCCCCATTGCGCGATTTGATGCGACGATGAAATCAGGAGCGTTTGACTGTGCCGACAACGTCACCAGTTGCGATGCCAATTCGTTGGCCTGCACGTACTTCGCCTGAAGCATGTAGTAACGAAACATGCCGTACAGCACCGGGAACAGTTCGGTTGTCAGCCCAAGCTGACCGCACAATTCACGAGCTCTGGCATAGTTCGCCTCCACTTCCGGGGCGCTGTAGCCAATCGTTGCCTGCAGTGGCACCCCCAGTGCCGTATGCATTTTGATTTCATGTCGGAAGCGTTCAGGTGATTCGGGTTGCTGGCGCAACAGGCTGAGCCCGCTGCGTAGTTGCTGGATCGCTTCCTTGAAGGCACGGCGTTCGAGGGATCGGGTCCCTGCTCTGTCCCAATAATCGATGGCT
>CAIWEX010001178.1 GCA_903911795.1 uncultured Schlesneria sp. | reverse complement strand
GGACCGAACATGGCGAACGGAAATGATGTCAAGCACTCCAAGCCAGTCATATCACTCAACGCTGGCAAAGGGAGAGAAACCGAATACAGGACGATCAGCCCGTAGCACCCCCAAATGATGATGCGATTATAGCGTGAGTCAATATCGGTGTACTTCATAGGTATTTGCAGGTGCGGCGACGAATTCGCTTCCGCCAACAAAGAATAAAGGCTCGTTTTCGGAAAGAATATACCCAGCCGGCAGAAAAGCGTTGCTTGGGAACGACAATAGTCACTTTATTCTTCGCATCGGACTTGTGAATAAGTGCAAGCAGCCCAGCCTCGGCTCCAACCCGCAGTTAAAAGCCTGACGACGTACGGTTGCTCTATTTCACAGGCTGTTTTGCCAGCTTGAGAACCGCTGCCCATTCTTCAGGCGTTACTGGCTGGATCGACAGCCGCATCCCTCGTTTCATGACCAGCATTCCGGCGGTGATGGGGTCATGCTGCAATTGGTCGCGGGTGATCGGCTCGTCGAATTTTGTGATCAGTTTGACATCGACCACGTACCAGCGTGGTTGTTCAGGCTTGCTCTTGGGATCGAAGTACCGATGCTTCGAATCAAAGGCTGTCTGATCGGGATACCCCGCCTGGACCACTTCCATTGTGCCGAAGATGCCCAACGGCTCTTCCCGGCTGTGATAGAACAGGACGTGGTCCCCGACCTGAACCTGATCTCGCAAATAGTTTCTGGCCTGATAATTTCGGACACCGTCCCACGGGGCGGTCTGACGAGTCGCCTTTTCCAATGTCTCGATGCCGAACACTGACGGCTCAGACTTGAAGAGCCAGTATCCGCGGGTGGAATGGGCGACCGACTTCTTCATGACACGGACCGATTCTGACGTCGTTTCAATGCCGCACCGATGAATCCGTCAAACAACGGATGAGGAAGATTCGGCTTGGACTTGAATTCGGGATGGAACTGCACCGCGATGAACCAGGGGTGCTTGGGGATTTCGATCGCTTCGACCAATGTCCCGCTGGGGCTCAGGCCGCTCAGTTCCAGTCCCGCTTCTGTGAATCGGGTGCGGTAGTCGGGATTGAACTCATACCGGTGACGATGTCGCTCAGAAATCTCAGGCTTGCCGTAGCACTTCTCCATCAGCGAGCCTTGTTTCAGCAGGCAGGGCTGTGCTCCCAGCCGCATCGTTCCCCCCTTGTCGCTGACCGTCCGCTGCTCTTCCAGCAGGCAAATGACCGGATCACTCGATTCGGTATCGAATTCGGTACTGTTGGCTTCAGGGAGTCCCAACACATGGCGGGCATACTCGATGACGGCTACCTGCATCCCCAGGCAGATCCCGAAGTATGGCAGATTATTCTCGCGTGCGAATCTGACTGCCTGGATCTTCCCTTCGATACCGCGATGTCCGAAACCGCCCGGCACGAGCAAACCGTCGACACCAGCCAGCGCCGAACCGGCATCCTGTCGCTCAAGCTGCTCTGCTTCAATCCGTTTCACGATCACTCGCGTCGAATGAGCGATCCCGGCGTGATCCAGGGCTTCGTAGATCGACTTGTAGGCATCGCGATGTTCGATGTACTTGCCAACGACAGCAATCGTCACTTCATGCTGCGGATTCTTGATCCGGCGCACGAGTTCTTCCCAGTCATCCATATTGAGGGGACCGGACGGCAGCCCCAGACGACCGAGGATCAGCTTGTCGAGTCCATATTCAATCAGACCGACGGGAACTTCGTAGATCGAATATTCCTTGTCCTGCTCTTCGATCACCGCTTCCTTTTCAACATTGCAGAACAGTGCAATCTTG
>CAIWEX010001177.1 GCA_903911795.1 uncultured Schlesneria sp. | reverse complement strand
TTGCCCGGGGTAAGGCCCAGCCACCAGGAACCCCGTTGCCGCAGCCCCTTCGATCGAATCGGGTTGCAGCAGATCCCCCGCCAGTTGCATCTGAACGAACTGGTCGAAGGGGAGATCCGAATTCAATGCCCGGATCACCCAGTCTCGGTAGTGAAAGGCCCCTGGACGGAAACCATCGAATTCGTAGCCCCCGCTTTCCGCGAATCTTGCGGCGTCCAGCCAGTGTCGAGCCCACTTTTCGCCGTAGCGTGGTGACGCCAGCAACTCGTCGACGACCTTTTCGAAGGCCTGGGGTGACGCATCGTTGACGAATGCCGCAACCTGTTCGACGGTCGGCGGAAGTCCAATGAGATCGAAGTAAACTCGGCGGATCAGCGTTTCTTTTGTCGCCGGGCCATTCTGTTTCAGCGAAAGCTTTCGCTGGGCCTCGGTCACAAATCCATCGATGGGGTGGGCGGGATCTGGGGAGGCGATTGTCTTAAGCGGTTGGAAAGACCACCACGTTCGACCTTCAGCGATGTTGATTTCGCGTTTCGGGCGAACCGGGGTTTCGCCCTTGCGAGGGTCTGGAGCCCCCATGTCGATCCACTTGGCGAAGTCGGCGATGATTTCATCCGACAGTTTTCCGGCAGGCGGCATTTCCAAGCCATCAAACTTGAGTGCCTTCAGCAGTAAACTCTCTGCAGACTTACCTTTAACAATAGCCGCACCCGATTCGCCGCCATCGGCCACGCCATCGGACGAGTCCAGAAACAGCCGCCCTTGCAGCTTCTTGGCGGTATGAGCAGCCACCGAATGGCAACTGTAACAGTGTTGTACCAGGACCGGACGGATCTTCTGTTCGAAGAACTTGACGTCTTCTTCTTTCAATTCCTGTGCGGTGATCGGACCGGCCAGACAAATCATTGAGAATACAATCACCAGTCGCTGCATCGACAGACCCCCGCAAACACTCGGCGACTTCCGTCACCTCTGCCACCACCAGACGCGTGGCCATAGTTTGATGGATCACTCGCGCATTTTGCAATGTCAACCTGCCTGAACCTGAGTTTGGTGGATCAACTGCCGTCGCAAATAATGGTTAGATTGGTAATCGCAGTGTCGGCAGTCAGAGTGCGATTCACGTTGGGCGTTTCCAGCATTCACCGCTGGTCGCCATTGGCACTGACGGCCCGACATGTCAAATCATGGGGAAAATCAGCAGAATGCTGGGCAGCATTCAATCGGCAGTGTTAAGCAAGCGGCCTACGGACTTAAAACGAGTTCTCACTTCACTTTGGAAACAACGAGAGGTTGACCATCACCATTTGTGCCTGACGACTGCTCTTCATTCAGAGGCAACTTGATTTTGTCGGGTCCGGCGATGATCACGCCGGCGTCTACGTCAATTTTCCAGTCGAACTTAGCCCCGGATGTCGTTTGATCTCCGGTCCCGTCTGCGCGGAAGATCAAGTTCGTGGTGTATCCGTCGGCGACTCGCAACTTCCAGGTTCCAATCAACATCCTTTTTGTGGACTCGTTCTGAAACTCCTTCAGTTCGACTTCAACCTTTTTGGCAGAGTCGTCGGCGCGCTTTCGGGTGTACTCCTTAATTGCCGTCCGGTGTGCTTCTTCCAGTTCTCCGCGAATGATGGACAGCTTTTTTGCAAAAGTCATCGGAGCCCACATGGGTACCACGCGATCTTTGTCGAATCTGTCGAGTTCCGCTTTCAGGGTCTCAATCGCTGCCTTGTTGCCAGCCTTCCGTGCCGCCTCTTCCTTCTTTTCCAGAAGTCGCTTGACCGAAACATCGAACTGCTCGATCTCCTTTTTGTACTTATTCCTCGCTACTTCAAGCTGTCGTGCAATCGGATCGGCAGGGTCATCCGCGAAGGCGACTGAGGTCACCAGCAGAGTTGTGCAGGCGACAAAGAGATTTGCGTATCGGTTCATATCGAAACCTTGCAGGCGAAGATGAGTCGCTTATGACCTCAAATGATCATTGCCCGCGCCTCATCAGGAATATTGCGAAACAAGCGGCACACGGACGTGAATGCGAGTTCTCATTTCACTTTGGAAACAACGAAAGATTGATTATCAATATTGGTACCCGAACTCTGCTCTTCATTCAAAGGCAACTTGATTTTGTCGCCCCCTGCTATGATCAAACCGGCCTCGACGTCAATTTTCCAGTCGAGCGTGGCCCCAGATGCAGTGTACTCTACGGTCCCGTTTTCGCGGTAAATCAAGTTCGTGGTGTATCCGTTGGCGAGTCGTAACTTCCAGGTCCCAATCAACATCATTTTCGTAGCGGCCAGAATCGACTCGTTCTGAAACTCCTTCAGTTCGACTTCAATCTTCTTGGCAGAGTCGTCGGCGCGCTTTCGTGTGTACTCCTTAATTGCCGTGCGGTGTGCTTCTTCCAGTTCTCCACGAATGATGGACAGCTTTTTCGCGAAAGTCATCGGGGCCCACGCGGGAACCACGCGATCTTTGTCGAACCTGTCGAGTTCCGCTTTCAGGGTCTCAAGCGCGGCCTTGTTGCCAGCCTTCCGTGCCGCCTCTTCCTTCTTTTCCAAGAGACGCTTAACCGAAACATCGAACTGCTCGATCTCTTTTTTGTACTTGTTCCTCGCCACCTCAAGCTGTCGTGCAATCGGATCGGCAGGGTCATCGGCGAAGGCGACTGAGGTCACCAGCAGAGCTGTGCAGGCGACAAAGAGACTTGCGTATCGGTTCATATCAAAACCTTGCAGGTGAAGCTGAGTCGTTGATGACCTCAAATGATCATTGCCCGCGCCTCATCAGGTTCCAACATGTGGAACTCATCCTGATCGGTTCTTTCACAGGTTGAAGGATGCGATGAAACCGCCTGAATTTCCGCAGAGCGCGGCTTCAGTCTTGCGGTCACCTTTCTAATTGTCAAACCCGAATTGCATGGTTTCTCCCCTCCCAGGGGCCGGAACTCAGGGTAATCGGCTTTTTCAAAGTAGGGTGGGACAAGCTCGCTTCGAGCGCCGGCCCACCATCAGGTAACGTCGAGAATTGAATGCGGGCCCGCACCCGGTGCGCAATGCTGGAAAGTGAACAGGTGTGGGGGTGCCACAATCCTGGAGTCTGCGACAAGGTCGTGCTGAATTTGGTTTCCAGCCCGTTTCACATCCGATTTCTTCGCCGTCTCATTGAAGTTTGCTCATTTTCACGATCCATCGAAGACACTGCCTTGTCGCAGACTCCAAGACCGTGGCACCCATTCCTTAAGATGGAAATCTCAGTTTCCAGGCAGATCCTTCTGCACAGCCCTCCGGGGGGGGGCGCACTGGCTTTGCGCAAGCCCCGAAACGTAATACGTTTGAACGGGGGCTTCCCCGAAACGGGTGCGCCCCCGCCACCCTGTCGCCCATCTTCAAAAAGGCATTGGCCCTGGCCTGAACCTGAGTTTGGTGGATCAACTGCGGTCGGAAATTGCAATCAAAACGAATTTCCCATTTTAACCAATTTACGTTCGTTGATTGATCGGCAGGGTCGACTCTGTTTAGCTGTCCTTCCCTACACCCAGTCGCGTGGCTGGGAGGGTGGGGTGCACCGCGTGACCGCCTGGGTCGGCGATCAGGCATGCGGGAGCAGTCGGTGAACTCAATGGAGTCTGGATGAATGGTTAGATTGGTAATCGCAGTGTCGGCAGTTCTGGTGTCAGGACTACCCGCATGGGCAGAGCATGAACCGGTGGATGCATTGACCCCCAGCAATGGTCCCGTCCTTTCGGTTCGGTCAATGAAGGTCGAAATTGAGGAGGTGAAAGGTCCTCACGACTGGCTGGTCAAGCATGAAACGATCGTGAAGCTGGTCGAACTGACGAATCAGCATCGAGCCCAGATGGGACTCGGTCCGGTAGTGATTGACGTGCAGATGTGTCTGGACGCGCAACGCCATGCAACGTGGATGGCGGATTTTGGTGGCTTCCAGCACAGTGGACTGCCGTACATGGAAATCATCTACCAGAGTGTGACAACCCCCGAATCGGCAATCCAAGGCTGGATTGCGTCACCACCGCACCACGGCATCATGCTGAGTGGTACGCGAGTCGGATTTGGATATATGGTCCGCAACGGCTACCCGTACTGGGTGGGCGTTTTCCGATGACGGTTGAATCCGTCGTTAATTGAGATGGCTGGGAAGGGACCGCGAATGACTTCGCGGTCCCTTTTTTTATGGTCGTTCTGATTGCCAGAAGCGGCGTAAATCACTATGCAGGTTCATGTTCCGTGGCTTCGCAACAAAGTCACCGCCCATCGTGGGTCTGAGTGCGTCCCCACGATTTTTTGCGTCCCTCCCTCTCCCGGTACTCCGGGAGAGGGCCGGGGTGAGGGTGCCTTCGAGGCCGGAGAGCACTCGGAGCGCGAGAGTTTGCGGACGTCGATGATGAGGGTTTCGCCGCGACGGTCGGACCTTGCGCACACGGCCCTCACCCTGCCCTCTCCCTCAGGGAGAGGGTAAGGCGGGGCCATGTGAAAACCGCGCGGCCCGCGTTCGTCTTGAAATCGGCGGCGTGACGCCAAAGCTGGTCCTGCTCAAAGGCGTCACTGTGGTGCAGCCGCACAACCAGCATGGGCCAACTTCTGCTTCCTGGAATACTGGCAAGAATCAATCTGCCTTGCCCTTCTCGGCTTCCTTCTTTGCTCGCAGCTTTTCGATTGCCGCGCGCACCTCGTCTTCCCACAGCAGCTTCTCGTCCTTGGCGGGGTCGTAGGGCGGGAGGTTGGGGATGGGGACGTTCATCTGCCGGAGCAGTTCGGTGGTCTGGGTGAGTTCGTAGCGGCGCACATACGGCTCGCCATCGGCCCAGGCCCATTTGTAGGCGGTCGGGCAGAGGCGGCAGCTTCTTCAGGTCCATCTTCACGTTCATCTCGGCGATCGGCCATGCGTGCCTCACTTCATCGGGTGATTCTCGAAGAACTCCCACATCAGGTCGTTGGCCGAGATATTCCTGGTGGATTTTCCAAGCATCTTGATCCGTGGCTCCTGGCCCGGCCAAGTATGCCCGCCACCTTCGATCACGACTAGCACGACCTCGGAACCATCCTTGCCGCTGCCGTAAGTCGACCTTGTGATCGTCGTGCCGTCTTTAGCTGTATCGGGGAGCTTCGTGACGACCGATTCTTTATCGCAACCGTTGGCCTTCACCCACGCCTGGATTGAATGATTGACGGAGTAGAAATCCGTGCCAGATGGCCCCTTACCCTTGCCACCCTTGAAGGGAGCGTGTTCATCGTCGGTTCCGTGGAAGTGGATGACCGACACGGGGCGTTTCGGATTGCAGGTTTCAGTTCCCATCGGACCACCGACCGGGGCAATGGCGGCAATGCGATCCGAAAGCTCTGAAGCAAGCAGGTACGACATGATCCCGCCATTCGACATGCCGGTGGCAAACACTCGCTTGGGGTCGATGTTCACTGACTTGGCGAGATCATCGAGAAGCTTCCGAGTGAAATCCACATCGTCAATCTTATTGTTCATGGCATAGCCGCAGCAGTTGCCGCCGTTGAACGTGAGAATTTTCTCCAACCGCCCGGTCCCGTTAGGATAAACCACGATGAAGCCTGCTTCGTCGGACTTCTTGTTGAGGCCGCTGAACACCACCATGTTGTCGGCATTGGCCCCCCCGCCGTGGAAAGCGAGGATCACCGGCGTCGGCTTCTTCGAGTCGTACTTGGACGGAATATGGACGACGTAGTTACGTTTCAGATCGCCCACAGTCAGCGGGCGGGCGTGATCGCCGGGGCCAAGAGGATTGGCTCCGAGAACTGTCACCAGAATCAAAGTATGAAGTGCCGTCATTGGTTTTCCCTGCCAACCTGGAAATTATTCTCTCGTAAATTCCGTTTACCACATAGGCTGAGATCCCCCGCACGCGAGACCGCCACAGCCATTAAACCGGCCCGAACCGAAAATACCTCAGCCAAAACGGCTATAACAGAGTTGAAACGCCCAAGGCACCGCCACGACCACGTATAGCTGTACTCGGTCAAAATCCCCTGCAAAACCCCTTCCATAGACTACCGAATCTCCGACTGCTTGAGGAGATCGAGGAGAAAGCGATGGCAGAGAAATCGACGGAGATTCGGGACCGAACTGCAGGCTTCAAGATGCATCTTGCAGCCTGCGACCTGGGTGGTGGGGTGGTTCCGATTGCCGCTTAGGCTACCGGAGTGACGAAGAAGTCACAGGACGTTCCGTTAGTTTTAAATGGGGTAAATTCTCGTCACGTTGCGACCCAGCTTGAGATACCATGAATCTGGTGTAAGACGGACAACTTGTTTGTCGCGTGTTTCGACGGACTGGAAGTCCGTCGTACATTTCGTGAACGCGAACAACCTGACCTGAAGTCACGCCGATCGCGTATCGTCGACCTTATACGCTTCGACCTCGAATGGGTTGTCGAGATAGGCGTTTTGGCCTCTCATTCCGACCCAGATGCTGCTGGCCAGGTAGGCGGGGATGAAGAACGGGCCCCAGCGTTCGTACTGGCGGACGTGGACTCGCTCGTGGCGGCGTGTCCGATGCAGCGATTCCTCGTCACACCCCAGAACGACGTGCCCCAGAGTGATCGCGGCGATGGGGCCGACCCAACGGTTTCCTCGAGTCAAGATTGTGGAGACCCAGCCTCCGTGAGCTTCCAGAACTCCGTCGACGACGCGGCAACGACCGCCTGTCATCAGTCCCAGAAGGGTGAACAGCAGGCCAATGGCAGAGCCTGGAAAGACCCAGATGTAAAGGAGTGGGCGAAGTACTCGCATCGGTTCACCGGGTCGAGTCAGTTCAACTCAACCGCCTCCTCCCAGTGTTCATACAGTTTTGTCAGGGTTTCCTTCGATGATTCATAGAGGCTCATGTTCGCCTTCATTCGGGCGGCATCCCGGTGGAAGGCGGGATCGACGAGATTCGCTTCGCACTCCGCCACGGTCGCTTCCGTGGCCGCGATTTCGGCTTCGATCTCTTCGACCTTGCGATACGGAAACTTTCGTTTGCGACGTGGTTCCCGCGACGACCGGCGATCGTCGGATGCCGGTCCTTTTGAGGACGCGGGTGAGCGTTCCGCGGCAGCTTTTAACTCGGCATCGCGATTCTTGAGAAACAGCACGTAGTCGGAGTAATTGCCGTCGTAACAGGCCCAGTGTCCCGGTTCGACCACGAGGACGTGTGTGGCGACGCGATCCAGAAAATAGCGGTCGTGACTGACGAACATCAAGGTTCCGTCGAATTCCTTCAGGGCCTGTTCCAGCGAATCACGCGACCAGAGGTCCAGGTGATTGGTCGGTTCGTCCAGCACCAGAACATTCGGCTCCAGAGCCGCGATCCGGGCCAGAGCAACTTTGCTTCGTTCCCCCCCGCTCATGGCCCCCACTTGTTGCAGCGCCAGTTCCCCTTTGATCCCGAACTTGGCCAGGTGATCTCGCAACTGACCGTCGGTGTATTTGGCAACGTCGGGTGGCCGGACCGCTTCCATCGCGTCCATTTCCGGATCGACACTCGACAGTTGCTGATCGAAATAGGCGACGTTGACTCCCGTCCCAAATCGAACTCGACCGGAATCCGGTTTCAGCTCACCCAGCAAAGTCCGCAGCAGCGTCGTCTTTCCCGCACCGTTCGGACCAAGAATCCCCCAGCGTTCACCTCGTTTGACCTGGAGGGTGACGTTGGAAAACAGCGGCTTTCCAGAGACAAACCCTTTGGTCAGGGAATCAGCATCAATGACCCAATCGCCTGTCCGCGTGGGATCAGCGAATGACATCGTCGGTCCAGCGATATCGGCGATCGTATCGACAACTTCCACGCGAGCCAGCTTCTGTTCGCGGTCTTTGGCCTGCTTCGACAGTTGTCCGAATTTGTTTTTGCGGATGTATTCTTCGGTCTTTTCAATGTACTCCTGCTGCTTCTCAAACGTCTTCTGAGCGACCGCCTGTCGTTCCCCTCGCAGTTGCCAGTACTTCGAAAAGTTACCGGGATAGTCGGTCAGCTTACCGCGATGCTGTTCGAGGATGCGGGTGCAGACGCGATCGAGAAAATAGCGGTCGTGGCTGACGACGATCATGGCTCGGCCGGAATCGACCAGAAACTGTTCCAACCACTGAGTCGCCGCGATATCCAGATGGTTGGTCGGTTCGTCGAGCAGCATCAGATCGGGAGCTCGCAAGAGCATCCGGGCGAGCAGCACCCGGTTCTGCTGTCCGCCGCTGAGAGTCGCCAGCGGTTGATCGTACTGCGACTTGTTGAAGCCGAGTCCCTGCAGGACCTCGTCGATTCTGTGGTCGACGTGAAAGCCTTCCAGGCGTTGCAGTTCGTGCTGAACAAAATCGTATCGCTTGTGAAGTCGCCCCAGTTCGTCGGGCTGGTCCTGCTTTGCCATGGCGTGGACGATTTCGTCCGCTTCGCGCTGCAGAGCGAAAATCGTCGCCAGCCCTTCACGGGCCTCCTCGATCAGTGTTCGTCCTGCAGCAAAGTCTGGATGTTGTTCCAGCAGAACGACATCGGCCGAAGTGGCTAGCTGAATTTGTCCTGAATCCGCGTGATCCAGTCCCGCGAGAATTCGCAGCAGTGTCGTTTTTCCGGCTCCAATCGGGCCAACCAGTCCGATTCGGTCGCCGCTGCGAATGTCGAACGTCGCCCGGTTCAAAACGGGCTCGACATCAAACTGGCGGACAAGATCGGTGGCTGTCAGCAGGATCATCGGAAAACAGATATTCCAAGTGTGAAACGGTCGCAGCGTCAATCGGCCGCAGATGCGTGGGGCGTTTTATATCGGGGGGCGCCTGAATCTGTCGACGCTGAACCGACGAGAAGTGTCAAGAAGAATGGAGAAGTCTGGCGAACTCTCTTGCCCGTCCGCAGCGGTCTACCTAGAATGCTCGTTCGCACGAGGGAGCGTGCAATCGAAATACCTGACACGAGTTGCGGCGATTTCTCCCGATTCGACCGCGAGCAGAGTGAGTTCCTGTCTTGGCGATCGCCGATCATCACCCCCGAAACCGGATTGCCGTCCTCGGATCTACGGGGTCAATCGGTACCAGTTGCCTGGATGTTATCGCGGCACATAGCGATCGGCTTGAGCTGGCAGGTATCACCGCGCACGACCGCTGGATGTCGCTCGCCGAACAGTCACATCGCTTTCGACCTCGCTGGGCGGTCGTTTCCAATGCGGATCATCGCCCCTCGGTTCAAACGCCACAGTTTTCACAGGGAACCGAACTGCAGTTTGGTGCCGAGGCCGTTGAGCGACTGGCTGCCCATGCCGACGTCGACACGGTTGTCTGCGGGATTGTCGGTGCGGCCGGATTGCGAGGAGCCTGGGCAGCCATCGAGACCGGCAAGCGGGTCGCTATCGCCAACAAGGAAACCCTTGTCGTTGCGGGGCCGCTGGTGATGCAACTGGCGTCAAAAACCGGCGCCGAAATGATCCCGGTCGACAGTGAGCACAGTGCGATTTACCAGTGCCTTCAGGCTGGCCGACGCGCCGATGTAAAACGAATCATCCTGACCGCCAGCGGAGGCCCCTTCCGCGGTTGGTCGAAAGAGCGGCTGGAATCAGAAGTCACTGTCGAACGAGCCCTAGCACATCCGACCTGGCAGATGGGGCCGAAGATCACCGTCGATTCAGCCACGATGATGAACAAAGCCCTCGAAATCATCGAGGCTCGCTGGCTGTTTGGATTGGAAGCCGATCAGATCTCGGTCGTCGTTCATCCCCAATCGATTGTCCATTCGATGGTGGAATTCGTCGATGGTTCCGTGGTCGCACAGCTCTCGCCACCAGACATGAAGCTGCCAATTCAGTATGCTTTGACCTACCCCGACCGCTGGAGCGGAGTCAGCCCCCGGATGGATTGGACCCAGTCCAGTCACCTGGACTTCCTGGTTCCGGATCTGGATGCGTTTCCAGCGTTGCAATTGGGATTTGAAGTGGCCCGCCGTGGCGGTGCCAGTGGAGCGGTGTTGAATGCAGCCAATGAAGTGGCTGTCGATCGATTTTTGCATGGAAGCCTGAAGTTTACTGATATCCCGCGCGCCTGCCGGGAAATACTGAATGCGCACAACGACGACCCCAGTCCGACTCTCAGCGAATTGCTGCGTCAGGATGCGTGGGCTCGCGAGGAGATGAGACGATGGACTCGCTGACTTTGACACTCGCCGCAACCTTTATGGAGAAGGTTTCGGGTTGGGGCACCAATGGCCTTAGCTTCGCAGCTGCCGCAGTCGGACTCGGCATGGTGATCTTCTTCCACGAACTCGGACACTTTGCCGTTGCGAAATGGTGTAATGTCAACGTCGAGCGATTCAGCATCGGATTTGGCCCGGTCCTGCTGAGTTGGAAGTGGGGCGAAACCGAATACGCGTTGTCACTCATTCCGTTTGGTGGTTACGTCAAGATGCTCGGGCAGGATGATGCCGACCCGAGCCAGTTGACCAATGAAGAGATCGCCCAGGACCCGAGGTCGTATCTCGCCAAGAACGTGTGGCAGCGGATGGCGATCATTTCTGCGGGCGTGACGATGAACATCATCACCGCAGTCTTCTTCGTTGGTGGTGCCTACATGATCGGGCACGAGACGTTTCCCAATATCATTGGCGAAGTCCGTCCGGGAATGCCCGCATGGAAAGCCGGCTTGCAGCCGGACGACGTCATCGAACGAATCAACGGTCGTCGCATCCTGACGTTTGAAGACGTCCGCCTGAATGTTGCCCTGTCATCCCCTCCACTGGAGATCGAAGGTCGTCACCATGACGGTTCGCCACTAAATTTGACGATTCTGCCAGAACAGACATCTTCGCATCCTCAGATCGGCGTCCTGAATACGCGTAGCTTGAAGGTTGGCCAGCCGACTCCGAAGTTTCCGTTCGTCTTCCCGGGAAGCGTCGCAGAAACGGCCGAGCCCCCATTTCAGGCAGGCGATCTGGTCGAAACTGTCAACGGAGAGGCTGTCAAAACATTCTGGGAATTGCGACAGACACTGGCTCGTCAGGAAGGGGGGGCTGTCAAGCTTGGGGTCACTCGCGCTGACGGCTCCAAAGAAACGATCGTTTTGAAGAACAACTCGTTCCGCACATTGGGACTTTCAATGGACGCGGGCCGAGTGGCTGCGTTGCAAAGTGGTTCGCCCGCTCAATCGGCTGGACTTCAGGAAGGGGACAAGTTGGTTAAGGTCGATGGCAAGGATATTGGTAAAGAGATCGACCCGCTGAAACTTCCAAACCTGTTCGCCAGCCTGCACGGGAAAGATGCCGAAGTGACAGTGACCCGTCAGCCCAAGGACGGGGCTCCCGAAACCGTCAATCTGACGATTCGTCCGACCAATCTGCCAGGATGGATCGATCAACCGAACTACGAAGGGGAATCGATTTCGATCCCTTCGATCGGTGCCTCATTCCATACGATTCCCGTCGTGCTGGCAGTAGAACCGGGTAGTCCGGCAGCCGAAGAGGGGATCATCGTCAAAGAAGGTGGCGCGATCATCAAGGTGAAACGCGTGGAATTGTTCCTGCCACCAGAACTGGTCAAGGGTGAAACCAAGACGCGGGACCCGCTCGTCATTAATCTCGATGATCCCAAGATTGCGGCCAAGTCCAACAACTGGGGCCACGCATTCTGGGCCATGCAGGAATTTCCGAATTGCAAAGTTCGTTTGACGCTCGTTGAAGATCAGAAGGAGCGGAAAGTCGAACTGACTCCAAAGCTTGATCCGTCATGGCCGCTGCCTATCATCCAGGGTTTGCGTATGGAACAGTTGGAGATGCAGCAGAAGGCAAATAGTCTGGGCGACGCCTGGGTGATGTCGACGAATTACACTCGAAATGCTGCCATGAACATTTATCTGACTCTTCGGAGTCTGTTCACGGGGCGAGTTTCTGCCAAGGAATTGCATGGTCCGATTGGAATCGCGACTGCTGCCGTCACCATCGTGCAGCATGGCCTGTCGCCGCTGCTCCTGTTCCTCGGCTTCCTCAGCATCAACCTGGCGGTTTTGAACTTCCTGCCGATCCCTGTTCTCGACGGGGGACATATGGTCTTCCTTTTGTGGGAAGCGATCACTCGCCGTCGTCCCAGTGAGCGGATCATGATCGGAGCCACGTACGTTGGGATGTTCTTCCTGCTCAGCCTGATGGCGTTTGTACTGTATCTGGATATTTTCGTTCACCCGTTCCGATGAGAATGCATTGTCGAGCTGGGTGGTGTGAACGAGCGATGAACGCGCTTCGCGTTTTTTGACAGTGGCACTCATACAATTGAAGACATGTTGATTCCGAGGATCACTACTGCGGGAGTTTCCAATGTCCGAATCGCTGACGTCCTCGAGTTCTGGCGTACAACCCAATCGACGTGAATTCCTGGCGACAGCCGGTGCTGCGGCTGTGACGATCGCAGGGGCACCGTTTGTTCATGCCGATGACAAATCCGGGTCGAAACCAACAGTGATCGGCATTGAGGGGCACAAGTACGAATGTCATCACGGTTGGGGAAACGTACCTGATCACATCAAATGGCAGGATACGCACGGCGTTGCGGTGGATGCGACCGGCCTGATCTACATCAAGCATCGTGCTCCGGCCGGTGTCGATACGATTGCTGTGTTCGAACCGAGTGGCAAATTCGTCAGGTCATTCGGGAAGGAATATGCCGGTGGTGGTCACGGGATCGATATTCGCAACGATGGTGGCGAAGAGTTCCTGTACCTGACGTTCAATGCACCACATCGCAAGGTCACAAAAATGACCTTGAAAGGCGAAAAGGTCTGGGAATTTCAGCAGCCGAAGGAATCAGGGCGGTATCGGGACGTCAACCAGTTCAATCCGACAAACATTGCCTTCGCGCCTGACGGCGGGTTCTATGTCGCCGATGGCTACGGTGCCAACTTCATCCACCAGTATGACAAGGATTTGAAGTGGATTCGGACTTGGGGTGGCGGCGGTAAAGATGTGGGGCAGTTCCAGACCCCTCATGGAATCTGGCTGGATAACCGCCCGGGGACTCCACCAGCAATCATCGTGGCAGACCGTGCGAATGCCCGGTTGCAGTACTTTGCACTCGACGGAACACCGCAGCCAGAGCGAATGGTGAAAGAGACCGTCAGTTTCCCGGCACACTTCGATATTCGCGGAAAGGAACTGCTGGTTCCAGACCTGCATGCCCGAGTCACGATCCTGGACAAGGACAACAAGGTCATCGTCCACCTAGGATACGATCCCGAATGGACCAAGCAGGCCCTGAACGGATTCAAGATGCGAGGCCAGCCGTCGCAATGGCAAGATGGCCGCTTTGTGCATCCGCACGATGCCTGCTGGGACAAGACCGGCAACATTTTTGTCGTCGAATGGGTCACTGCCGGACGTGTGACGAAACTGAAACACGTCGGTTAACGATTTGGACCGCAACAAGTCCAAGTCCCGTTCTTTGATATTGCGAAGCTCGATTGCTCGCACGTGCCTGTCTCACATGGACGGATTCAGCGTCGTACGGGAAATTGGTCTGCACAGGTAAAGTAGGTGGGACCAGCGGCGCTTCGCCGCTCCGGCCCACTACTGCCAGGCAAAGATGGAGCGCCGGAGCTCGAAGCCAGTTTGTCCCACCCTACTTTTGTGACGTGCTCCATTGTCCAGCACGACAGGGTGGCGGGGGCGCACCTGCTTCGGGGAGGCCCCCGGTCAAACGCATTCCGCTTCGGGGGCTTCTGCAAAGCCAGTACGCCCCGCCACCCAACCGAGGGAAATAGATGTGGGTAACATTGACTCCACCCTACGTTCTGAAATGCCAATATTTTCCGCGACGACTCAGCAGCCAACCAACGCATGCATTTACCGCATCAGCTTGCCACAGGTTCAGCATACGTCGCCGAAATGGCATATAGAACTGCGATGCGAATTTCATCCCATGCCTGCTCAACGCCATGCGAAGCTTCACCGTTGTTCCATGCGTATTCGCCTGACTGCCGAAGTTCTCGAAGTTTTCTCGCGGCAACTTCGCGGGTGGAATGTAGTCGCTGGATCGCTTTGTTGTATTTCGGTGTGATGATCTCGGGGCTGATGTCGGCAAACGACTTCAACCGGATGATTTCGAGATCCAAGGCCCTTAACGATGCGTCTCTTCTGCGGATGTAAGTGGTTTTTGCAATCATGGCGTTCTCGATTCAATGGGCTGCAAACCTTCTGATTCATTCGCAGAAAGAGACTTCGTCGGTCCAGGTGGTTGTTGAGTTACTTCCTGGGTTTGTCCCGTGGTTCAGGCTTCGCTGCTTCCGGGGCTGTCTCAACTTTCGCAGGAGCTTTTGGCTCTGGCTTCAGTTCTGCCTTGGGGGCAGTTCGTGGCACAAACTTTGGTTCAACTTTGGGTTCTGCCTTCGGTTCCACCTTGGGTTCTGCCTTCGGTTCCACCTTGGGTTCCGCTTTTGGAATTGGCTTCACGTCAGGCCGTGGTGCTTCGGGGGCAGGGCCTGTCCGAGGCGTTATCCTGGAGGGAACTTTCGGAGTTGTCTCTGGAACGGTCTTCGGTGGTATCGTCGCAGGTTTTTCTCCAGCGTTCGGAACTGGTTTCACCTTGGGTTTTTGATCTGGAGTCGCGGGCTTTTCCTCTGGCAATGCAGGTTTTGCGGCCTTGATCGGCGTTGATTTCGGGTCCGCTGGCTTTGCCGCCTGCCGTGCCTTTGGTTCAACGTTTGGATCTGACTTAGGCGCCTCATGGGCTTGCGGCGGCGTATGCTCCTTAGCAAGTTGATCACTCGCCGTCCCCATGATTGGAGACTTGGAGATTTTGACTCCAGTGGCTTCTTTTCCCTTTACTGATGCGGCTTCCGTTCCAACGGCTTCACGTTTTTGACGTTCGTCGCGGAACTCCTGGACTGCCTGGCGGTGCTTTGCAATCGTTTGTTGCTGGCCTTCGGTGACCTTCTGGAGGCGCAAGGTGCTGTCCTTGCTTTTGGCGAGTTGGTCCAGCGGTGTCGCTACGGCGATGTTTTTCGCGGTGGAGGTCCCACTTTGAGCAAGTGTCTGTTGGTCCGCCAGCGTCCTTGGTGGCCGGGCACTTTGATTGTCGACGCGATTTTGAAAATCTGACTGAAGTGACTTTGACCAGCCAGGATTCTGGCGATTCTGCCAGTTCTGTTGAGCGTAGAACGGGTCGTATCCGTATCCCCCCGAATTGAATGCAAACCAAGGGTAATATCCGGCTCCGGAATAATTGGCCCCGTAGTAATCACCGAAGTAGTAGTGACCGTACTGCGGACGCAGGAACAGTTGATTCGCAAATACGGCCAGACTGATGGCGACCGATGGAGAGTACACGTAACCCTGTTGCGAATAAACGCTGGGTGAGAGGTACACGGGGGCAAACAAGACTCCTCGACGAGCGAGCGAATAGTCGTAATATCCTGCGACCGAAACATAGCCACGCGGCGTCCACTGATAGTGCGACGGGGTCCAGGCCCAGTTTTCCTGTGCGGCAGACCAGTATCCGGGTTGCCAGACATACCGATTCTGATTCCAGGCCCAGCTACCAGGGATCCAAAGATGGTTTGCAGATGGAGCCGTTCCGATTGGTCCCGCTTCGACTGTCGCAGGTGGCTCAGGAAGATATTGGACTTCGCCCAGTTTGGCATCGGCCCAGTATCCACTCGTCCACTGGCTTCCCTGCCCAGAAGCACTCCAGTAACCGGGTAGCCATTGGCGACCTGGTGGAACAGCCCGCCAGATTCCGCTCACCCACAGAAAATCGGTGCGGTCTTCGTCCCAGGTCCAGTAACCCGGAATCCATGTCACATTGTCACCCTCGGGCTTAAGGTTTGGTGGCAATTCTTCGATTGCTTCCGGTGGCATTTTGGGAATGATGATCCCCGGTTGAGGATCGTACGTCACCGTTCCTGCGAACGCCTCATGAACAGGCCCACGCACCAGGACTTCGACCCCTTTTTCAGCACCGGCCGACTCTGGAGGTGCCGCTACGCCCCTTGCCGAATCGTAGCTGCTGCCAAGTATCACCACTGAGGCGATCAGGATTTTGCGAAATTGGTATTGTCCAAACAAGATCAGGTCTCCTTCGAAAATGTCTCTGGCGATTAGTCTTTGGCAACGGTCAGCGTGAATTCGCTCGAGGCATCGGCCCCGGTTGTGGGATGCCCCGTAACCTTAATTGCAAAGCTGCCCAGTGCCGCATCGTCCAATGCAGTCAACAGGACACGGGCTTCCTTGTCACCTTGCTTGACCACTGAGACGGCGGGCTCGAGTGTGACACCCGTCGGCAGATCGAGAAATTTCAGTTCGACATCCTGATCAAACGATTTTTGTCGATTGACCCCGATTGCGACTGCAAGCGTCTTGCCTTGTTTCAGTGCCGAGGACGACCGTGGAACGCTGAGCGTGAATGAGTCCTTCGCCAGTACAGAGATTTTGAAATCCACCAGCGCATCGCTTCCCTTGGCGGGGTGACCCGTCACTTTCACCTGAAAATCACCGAGCGGCGCATCGTTGCCAGCCTTGAGTGAGATCTTCGCTTCAGAATCACCATGTTTGATTTTTGGACTGGCAGGGTCGATCGTGACCCCCGTTGGAAGATCTGTGAACGTGAGCGATACATCGCTGTCGAAGTTCTTCGCACGTTTGATTCCGATGACGGCGTCTGTCGTTGCCCCTTGTTGGATCGACGAACTCATGACCGGAACGCTCAGGTTGAAGGTGTCTTCAGCCTGTCCGAGTCCTGTCTTCGAAGAACCGCTCGTTGTTCCGGGGCCTCCTGGGGTTCCCTGTGTACATCCCAAGGCGGTTGTGAAAGCCATCGCTGAAACCACAAATAATCGCTTCATTCCATCATCTCCGTTCGCAATTGGACGCCATCGGACTTTCGCACTTTGCGAAACCGAAATCGCTCCATGGACTGATCAAAACAATTCAACTCAACGTTAAGCCGCGAATTCGATTCGAATCCATTGCCCGATCGGGTGCATTAAGCCGTCGGATCGCACCGGTTCGTTCGACTTCTTGCGTTCTGCCGGTGCGATTCGAAGGCCTTACCTACTCGATTCCTGCAGGCGAATCGTGCTTACTCGACTTACATGACAACTGACATTTCGAGCTTGGCTGGAGTGGTTGCGGCGATCGGACGAGGTGAAACCGTCACCTCGGCAGCGCAAATTCGCTCCCAGACTTCCCAACGGTTTACCGGGACACTGCCATCGACCTCGAATCCCAGGCGGACATTTCCATTCGAAATGCCCAGCACCGTGATTTTCAGAAGATGCTCAAAACCCGCGGTGCCTCCCACCGCAATTGACTGTTCCAACTTACGAGTCAGGACTAACATGTTTCTCAGACTCCGTTCTGGTTTAGAAAAACGACCGCCACAGCGGTACTTCCGACGAACACCTGATCTCGTTCATGTCAGCTCGTGACATTGGGGTGCGCTGCACCCACCATTTGATTCAGGAATGTGACGCGACTGAACTGACGCCAGTTGGTGTTCGCATCGGTTTTCTCCGACGAGTTATTCCGATTGGCACGCTGTTGAAGCATTGCAACTGTGATTTGTTCGATTCGAACGATGTCGTTTGAACTCAAAGACGCGGCATCTTTCGGAGTTCGTCGACATCGGCTTTGAACGATCCGTACGAGACTGTCCCGATCTTGTGAGATCAGCTCAAGGTCGTTTTCAGTCAGTTCGTTCCAGGTCTTCTTCAACTGAATCCTGAATTGTTCCCACGGTCCGCCGTTGGTATTGGAATTCAAATCTCGACTGCACTTTCTTGGAAAGACGAACGAGGCCGCTGCAAAGGCGCCGCGGCGCTCGCAGGACGTCAGTATGTATTCACAGAGAACCCATACGGGTTGTAGACAGGTGTGTAATACTGACCATACGTCCCGCTGGTGTAATACCCGTTGTTGTAATATTGATTGGACGGAAATTGAAAAGAACTCCCGGTGCCCGACGAGGGGAACTGGTATTGGCTGCCTCCGCCGTAACCGTACGGGCCATTCCCATATCCACGGTAACTTCGCACGCGCGGCCCGTAGTAACGGTATCCTTGTCCGTAGCCGCCATAGTAACCTTGGCCGTAACCGTTGTACTGAACTCCACCTGGGCCAATACTGATCTGCTGAGCTTCTGCGGTTTCAAGTGAAGCCAACGCAGTGA
>CAIWEX010001176.1 GCA_903911795.1 uncultured Schlesneria sp. | reverse complement strand
CGGGCAAATTGTAATCTGCGGTACTAGCACGTTCCGGCTGATGGATGCATTGCAAAAAACGTTTGAAACAAGTTGGGCCATCTGGTTACCGGATAAAACCGAGGACGCAGACGCAATGAAAGAGGTACTCCCCATTTTCCAGTCTTTGCTCCGCGATTTTCACGTCCGGTTCGCTTCTAATCTGCTTTGGTTTCGGCATGAAGCATGTCACGACCACGGCTTGTAGTAAACCAACCACCTCAGGCGAGGATGTCACGGACAACCTGGCCATGGACATCCGTCAAGCGGAAGTCGCGCCCCGCGTAACGGTAGGTGAGTCGTTCGTGGTCCAGGCCGAAGAGATGAAGAATCGTTGCGTGCAGATCGTGGACATGGACTTTATCACGAATAGCGGCAAAACCAGCGTCGTCGGTGGCTCCGTGGACATAGCCCGATTTGACACCTCCACCTGCCAGCCAGACCGTAAATCCATGCCGGTTATGATCGCGTCCTGGTGTTGTGGTCGGGTGTGGCAATTCGGACGTTGGAGTTCGCCCGAACTCGCCGCCCCACAGCACCAGCGTTTCGTCGAGCAGACCACGTTGCTTGAGGTCGCGCAGAAATGCGGCGATCGGGCGGTCGACATCGGCACACATTTTTGGCAGACGCTCTTCGATTTCTCCGTGATGGTCCCACGGAAAGCCGGCGCCATACCAGACCTGAACCATTCGCACGCCACGTTCCAGCAGTCGGCGGGCGAAGATCAGTTGACGCGCTTGCTGACCTGGACCGTACAACTCCAGTGTACTCTTGGATTCTGAGGACAGGTCGAATGCGTCGGTTGCTTCCATCTGCATTCGATAAGCCTGTTCGAAACTTTGAATCCGTGCTTCCAGCCGTCCTTCTTCAGAGCGGTGCTTCTGGTGGCGACGATTCAATTCACCCAGCAGATCCAACTGAGTCCGTTGCTGCTGGGTGGTCAAGCGTGGGTTTCGGATGTTTTCGATGAGCTTGTCGATCGTTTCATGCCTGCTGTTGATGAACGTCCCCTGGTAAACACCTGGCAGAAACGACGATTGCCAATTTTGCGTTTCGTTGAGGGGATATCCATCGGGACACATCGCGATAAAGCCCGGAAGGTTACGACTCTCCGCACCCAGACCATACGTCATCCACGAACCAAGGCTGGGGCGACTGAGGCGTGCGGCACCCGTGTTCATGAACATGATCCCGCCGTCATGCGAAATATCGTCCGCGTGCATCGACCGAATCACACACAGGTCGTCGATCATTTCACTCAGGTGCGGCAATAACTCGCTGACTTCAATGCCGCATTCGCCTCGTGGCTGGAACTTGTATTTTGAAGCGAAAGCGGGACTTCCGCTTGCCTGGGCGTTGCGGGCATCGGCAATGACGTCTCGCGGAATCGGTTGCATGTGGAATTTTTTGAGCAGCGGCTTGGGGTCAAACAGATCAACGTGAGATGGTCCGCCATTCATGAACAAATGGACCATCCGCTGCGCCTTCGGCGCGAAATGCGGCCCTTGAGGTGCGAGCGAATTTGCGGCTGATGCCATTCCGGTCTCTGTCAGCAGGTTGGCCAGGCCGATAGCTCCGATCCCGACGCCAGTGCGAGACAGCAGGTCGCGACGGTTCAGCAGCGGCGCAGATTCGAATTGCGAAAGTTTCATCGACTCAATCCAAAATCAGGAATTCATTGGACTCAATCAGTACTTGAGCCAGTTGTGCCCAGACATCGTAGGGGACCGGTGGAGCGGATGCCCCTTTGAACTCGCGATCCGCTTCCCACTTCAGTTTCTCGTCTTTTGCAGCGTCGGCTGCCGTCATGGTCAGAATTGGGACCCAATAGAAGCCAGCCGACTGATCGCGTCCCCGGCCATCGGCGACGAAGTCGATCGTGTCACCGGGTTGAACAGTGATGTTGCCAACCTCCGTTTGCTCTTCGGTCCCATGGACGAGCCAGGTTCCCAGCAATCCGTGGCGACTCGATACTAATCGGGCTCGCACGCCATCTCCAGAGGGTTCGGTCGACTTTGGCTGCACGGATAGCTTACCCGTGACCGACAATGTTCCGGCCCGTGGAGCAATCCACCTGCGAATCGCGGCGACAGAACTATCGCGTCCAGCGATTCCCCCCTGGGCATTCAGGCTGCAACGTCCGATATCCGGGTCGTTGTCCTGCGAACTTGCACGCCATTGTCCGTTGAAAAATGCAAACGGCTCAAACTGAACGACTCGTTTGTGGACTTCGTCATACCGTCCATGTCCATAACGCCAAGGTTCAGGCGCGGATGCTTTATTTCCTGAATCCCTGGTTGGCAAATGAGGTTCAACCGGTTGCTCGATAATTGCCTTCTCAATGAACTGCAAGCTCAGATCAAGTTCCTCAGCGTCTGGAGAACGACCTAAGATCAGCCGGTACAGCATCGCGATCCGCTCAGAAGGAGAGGTTGCGGTAGAGGTCCGCCCGGCGATTGCGATTGCCTGATCCATGGGAAATGCATTGTTCATCAGAAACAATGCCTGTTGCGGGACGATCGTCTCAAATCGCTCGGCAATATGGGAATCAGGGCTGGGAAAATCGAATGAACGGTAAAAGCCCGGCAAGCTGATTCGATCAACTGTTCCATAGAGCGTACGTCGACGAGCATTCAGACTGGTCAAATCAATGGGGCGTCCCCCCAGAGAGTCATCCAAACGGCCTGCGGCTGCCAGAATGGAATCACGCAGTTCTTCAATCGAAAGTCGCCTGTGATTCATCCGCCACAGCAATCGATTTTCGGGGTCAAGGGCTCGATATTCAGGAACATCCCGACTGGACTGGCGCCACGTCGCCGAAAGCAGAATTCGTCGATGAAGCTTCTTGAGTGACCAGCCGTCTGCAATGAACTGACGCGTCAGCCAGTCGAGTAACTCGGGATGACTCGGTGTGGCCCCTCGGATGCCAAAATCGCTGCTGGTACGAACCAGACCGGCTCCGAAATGCCATTGCCAGACGCGGTTCACCAGCACACGTGCGGTCAGCGGATTGTGTGGATCGACGATCTGTTGAGCCAGTTCAAGTCTCCCGGATCCCTTCTGAAACGCCTGCGGACCGTTAGATAGGACTGTCAGAAAATGGCCGTGAGAACGATCACCAAAGTCGTTCGGGTTACCTCGAACAAAGATCCGCTGGTCGTACGACCGTCCGGATTCTCGCAGGACCATCGCTCGCGGCGGTGCCCCGGGGGCTTCGAGATAGACGCGGACAAGATTTCGTTCCCGATTGCGGACTTCATCCATGTCCCGTCGCGTGAAATAGTCGAAAACGTCTTCCGGAGAGAAGCAAAGCGGGGATTGCGGATCGGTCCAGACACTGTGGATTTGGGAAGCGTCCACATCGGTATCTGCAAATTGCTGGTGCGACACGATGAGTTCACCATAGCGAGTCGCGGCTTCAGCGAGTGTGGCAGGAGGTGTCACAAACGCAGCAGCGACAATCTTGTTGGGCGAAGAATCTTGTAACCTGGTCAGGATCTGCGGGGATTGTGTCGCGAAGTCATCGTCAGGGATCGCAGTCAATGCACGCCAGAAATCAAACACAGGGTCATGGTGCTGTTCGAGTAACTTCTGATAATCGATCCAGCGGCGAAGAAGGCTCTCGCTCATCCCCCGCGCTTTGATGATCGATTTGAGTCTGTTTTCGTCAGCATTTACTGCTTCATGCGTTGCCAACAGACCATCCGCAATTTTTCGAACGGACCGCAGTTCAGTCCCCAATTCGGTTTGTCTTCGTTCGATGTAACCGGTGATGTCCTTGACGTGAGTCGCGGCTTCTCGATCGTAGCTCACATACTGATCTGCTCGCTCGTCAAGCAGAGCTTGTCGTGCCAACAAGTTCCGGCGCAATTCGATCATCTGATTCAGGTCGTCAGCGGAAAGGTGCTCTCCCAATTCACGAAGCGGGACCATCAACGGGCTGTCCGAATTGTTCAGAACTTCGCGCAGTGATTCTTCGTCGTAGTTGTTGAACTTCTCTGCGGTATTGAATTTGAGCAACAACTCCAGGTATCGATCGGCAACCTCCTCCATTGATGAAGGTGGCGGATTCAGGATTTTGAGAACGTGCGGATTCGTTTTTGGTCTGGCGAGTTCCGCCTCAACAATCGCTGGTGCCTTGGCAGCAAACTCAGCCATGGGCAATCCGGCAAACGCGTGATACGGACCAAAGATCGCATGCGAATTCTGTGAGGTCCGTTGTATCAGCCGAAACCAGCGAAACAGGATCGACGGATGCAATCGATATGCGGCCGCATAGGCTCGCACGTCATCGTCTTTTTTGCCGACGAGCATGGTGGACACTTGCAAGTACCGGCGCATCGTCTCCAGCGGACGATAGGTGTCTCGCACGGCGGTCAGGCGTTCTTGTAGAAACTCATCCACGCGACGTTGCAGGCGGGTGATTCCCTGCAGAGTCGCCGCGTCGACCGGTCGAGGCTCAACTTCCG
>CAIWEX010001175.1 GCA_903911795.1 uncultured Schlesneria sp. | reverse complement strand
GACTCCAAGACCGTGGCACCTATGTTGTGTGTTGTAAGTGCCTATTTTGTATTGTCTTGTGTGTTTTCGGGGATGCTCTGCTGTTTGAGCCGTTTTGCTAGTGAATACCCGGTCGCCGAACGGTAGAGCAAACCGTCACGAAACCCAAACTCCTGCATTTCGGCCGGGGAATAGGCTTCGGCATAGAGGTTGATAATCTGCCGGTGCAGTCCGAGATTGAACATGAATTTTGCCCGGCGATTTTCTGGCGTGTTTTCTTCGCGCTCACGTTCCAGGTCAACCTGAATCCCTGCCGGGGTCAGCATCCAGAGGGCATCAGCCTCCCAATGGCACTGTTTCAGCCAATCCTGCCGGTCGGAACGGAGCAGCCACTTCCGATCAACGTGGTCTTCCATCAGCGGGATTTTCGAAAAATCGTGACTGCCGATGATTTCCAGAATGACTTCCAGGTCTTCATCAGACAGAAATTGAGGGTGCTGCCGGCGATAGTCACTCAGCAGTTTGCGACCGATTTCGACTCCCAGTTTCATGTGTTCCCGTCGCGACGCGATCCCGTCTCGCCGCAATCGTTCCTTTTCAGCCGGTTCTGCCCGCTGAATACTCGCTTCGGAAATCTTTGGCAGTGCACAGTCGCCGATTCCAATATCGTGCATCAATGCGGCCAGGACCCCACGTTTCAATTCCAGCGGGGTCACCTCGGCCAGCCCGATCCGGGCCATGAATTGAACCACGTAGGGAATGTGGTGAATCGGGCTGACTTCGTTACCCTTGATTAGATACGGAATGACCTGAGGCCACAGGTCATCCAGGGCCTGGATGACTTCAGGGTATTCGATCAACGACTGGTGAACGGCAGACCAGGGTTCGGCGGCGAGTTCCAATTGCATCGCGATTCGCTGGCGGTCCTGTTCGGTGATCGTGGGGGGCTTCCCCAGCAACTGCCGACGGTCCTGCAACATTTCGAAGCCCCGTTCCAGGCAATCAGTCACGTTCTTTTCCAAGGCCACTTCCTGATCATCGACAAATCGGTCTGCGTACGAGCATTCTCGTTCAGTCCTTCCACCGTGGCTAACTCACTGAGGATTGTCTAGAGTCTTGGGACGATTTTCTGCGGTCGATCAGTTTCCTCGGCAGATGGAATGAGTGAAACTATCGGCGAGTCTGTTGGCATGACTTGTTTTTGGTGAGATCAATCAGCTGGAACGCGTTAGCGTCCGGTTTGAACCGTGGGCCAGCGGCCAGAGGTTTCGAAAACTCGATTGAAAAGAATAAGGGGATCCGGCGATGATTCGATGTCAGTCCAGTGCGTGGTTGCTGTGCGCCATTACATTGATCTCGTCGACGATATCCGCGTCGGCTCAGGAGTGGACTCGATTCCGCGGCCCCAATGGAACCGGAGAAAGCGAAGCCCGATCGATCCCGGCAAAATGGACTGACAAGCAAGTCAACTTCAATGTGGAAGTCCCCGGCATTGGTCATTCGTCCCCCGTCCTGTGGGACAACAAGCTCTTCATCCTGAGTGCCAATCCCGACGATGCCACTCGGCACACCCTTTGTTTCGACGCCAATACTGGTAAGAAGCTGTGGCAGAAGTCATTTCCGTCACAGAAGCATCAGTTGCATAAGCAGAGCAGTTACGCATCCTCTTCGGCCGCCGTTGATGACAAACATGTCTACTTCGCCTGGGCCGCTCCCAAGTCGATTACGCTCATCGCGATGACTCACGCAGGCGAGACGGTCTGGACACGAGATCTGGGAACCTGGTCCAGCCAGCACGGTTTCGGGACATCCCCCGTTCTGTATAAGGACATGGTGATCCTGTCGAACTCGCAGGAAAGCAAAGAGGGTCCACCACCTCCGTCGTTCATGATGGCGTTTGATCGTGTCACTGGAGCCGACCGCTGGAAGACTCCCCGCAATAGTGGGAACACCAGCTATTCCGTCCCTGTCATCTTCGCACCCGCATCGGGAACTGAACAACTGATCTGCACCAACACCGGTGACGGCATGTTCGCCCTTGATCCAGTGTCAGGTTCTCCCCTTTGGTCCGAAACCTTTTTTGACAAGCGAACGGTGAGTTCACCGCTGGTCAAGGGTGACCTGATCTTCGGCAGCAATGGCTCAGGGGGTGGCGGTAACTATCTGGTCGCCGCTCAATGTGATGGTAAGCAGCCAAAGCTGGCCTACAAGATAGAAGGACAGGCTCCATACGTTCCAACATCGGTCGTCCGTGGCGATCTGGTCTTCATGGTCTCTGACGGAGGCATCGCGACCTGTGTGGATCTTCAGTCGGGAAAGATCCACTGGCGTGAACGCCTCGGCGGCAACTATTCCAGTTCCCTGGTGCGAGCCTTCGACAAGATATTCTGCGCGAATGCCGACGGTGAAGTCGTCGTGCTCGCCGCCGAAAAGGAATTTAAGGAACTCGGCCGATCAATGTTAGGTGACGGCATTCGTTCGACCCCAGCCATCGCCAACGGCCGCATCTACTTCCGCACTTTCTCACACCTGATCTCCGTGGGTGGGACTGAGACTGCGAGTAAGTAGCCTTCAGGCGGTTCATGAGAGACGCCGGTATTTGCGTTTGCCTTTACAACCAATTCCGAGGCGTTTAACGATGCCACTCCTTTCGAATATCGATGCGTCGGCGCTGGGGCATCGTCGCGATGAATCTAACGCCGTCGCGGCGAAAGTTCCGCTCGTACATGTCGATGCGATTGCGATCGACTTGATTTCGAATCCGCCTCACGAGATTCCCACGTACGCCACCGGCGGGAAAACTGCAAATACGGCTCGAACAGAGGGCCTGCTGGGATTGGGTCCATCCGCGTATTTTTATGCAGGCCGGGCTCATCCCAAGTTCGGAAGTACTGCCTTTGCCTTCCCGGCAGACTGTGAAAACGGTCATACCGGTTCAGCCACTCCTTTTGATTCGGGAGGACTGTTACGCGAACCGCCACAACAGCCGCCACTGAAGCTTCGTTTGCACCCCACTGATGGTGAATCGGAACGGGTGGAGTTCGGGAAGACTTCCGTTCTTGCTTTGGATGCTTGGCGTAAGGCTTTTGGGATTTTTCTGGCCGCGTTTTTCGATTCGGACAAGGATTATTGGGTCAAAAAGCCCAAGGGACTGGACCCCGAGGGTATGATTGAGTTGAACGATGATTGGCGGGCGTGGACATTCGAGATTCGATTCGGCGAAGGACACTCCGTTTTCGGGCGGGCTGCCTGGTGTGCTGATGAAATGGTGATGAGCCATTTGCGGCGATTGAGTGACGCAGAACCGATTCCAGTACCAGGTGATCCTCCCACGCCCCTCGATCGATTTTTTGCAGGACCACCCTCGCTGGAGCCGGCAGGGACACCGCAATTTTGCCAGCGGTTGGAAGAATGGGTTCGGAGACTGATCGCAACATGAATAGTCTGCTGGCGCGAGACATCGAAATTATTGGGTTCAACGGCCTTCCGCTCGTTGATTGCGGGCGTGCACTGCCAGTTGTCCGACGCAAACACGATGGTGCCGTGTGCGTACTGGATCTCAGTCGTGGAAGTGACTCAATCGGCTGGCACAATCCCGATGAAGCGGCTGAGTTTTTGAAATCGAAGCGCTGGACGGCTTTGTCCAAGCCCCCGGCCATTCCAAAAAGCTGTGTTGACGGCAGTCTTGGCACGATCGCCACTCAGCCAATCGTCGTCTTTGAGAATGAAGATCTACTGGATACTGCAGAGCGGATTCCTCGACCAGACCACCTTGATG
>CAIWEX010001174.1 GCA_903911795.1 uncultured Schlesneria sp. | reverse complement strand
GACTGTGTGACCCATCCCGGATGAATCAGTATCCATTCATTGCATGAACGATCATCCGAAGATCACTTCACAACAATGAACTGCTTCGACATATAGAAGACCGGGGCAGATGGCCAATCCAGTCGCGTCACCTGTTCTGCCAAACTCTGGTTCTCGGCATTGTCAGTCGAAGCTGAGACCATCATCGGCTTACCGTCCCTCTGTGCATAGACGATCTTGATCCAATGCAATTCCGAGGACAGATTGCTCTTTTCCAGCAATGCTTCGATCTGCGGACGGATTCCGCTCAGGTCAATCCGCTCCTCGCTCGAATTGCTTCGCAAAAAGATGTCGCCCAGCAGAACTTCTCGTTCCTTTCCGCCGATGGTCATTTTCGTTGACTCCAGATGCGGATCGTCGAAGTTGATAAACCCTTTGTACACGACGTGAAATGTCGTCAGCACAAAATTCACGAGTGAATCATTAATCGCTTGATCCTTAGAGTCACCGATCCCCGCGACAAACTCTACGATGACACGTCCCGACGGCAATTGGATACGAAATTCTGTTTCCACAACAAAACCGCCATCTTTCGATGGGTTCGCACCGTAGATCGAGGCACTCAGTCGAGTGGCATTGTTCGCAATGCCGACCCCTTGCTCATCGGTAACGACGTCGCTGTGCCCGTGATTCTTTAGCCACTGTGAGAAGAATTCGACGGATTGAGGGATTGGTTCATTCGCAGGGATCAGGGGCGCTGGCAGTGGCGGCGACTGACCACAACCAATGGCGATGACGACGAGAACGATTATTGAATGACGCATCTGTGGGGTGCAGCTCAAGAGGATTTGGGTCACAGAGTGACTCGTCGTTTTGGATCTGTCGCTACTCGCGGCGGAGTTGTGTCGACAGGCTGTATTGCAGATCGTCTAACTGAAATCGTACTTCGCCAAACAGTGCCGTGTGACGCCCCACAGGGATTGGAGTTTCCCCGACAAAACGGTCTTCATTCTTCTTCAGCGGTTGAGATTTCCAAACCGATTCCCGGAAGTCTTTTGTCTCTGATTCGGCCGTCCAGAGATTTACGGCAACGGGCGCGACGTTGGACTGGATCGTCAAACGAAGTTTGCCGTCGGCCTGATCGTGCTTCCATTCGATCGCGGGGAACGGCTTTTCCATCGCGACATGCTGAACAAATGCTGAAAGCGTCGCCAGTGCGTCTTCGCGGCCTCCCTTTAGATTGTGTCCCGCATTGGGGACGTAACGGATAGACTTTTGCCCCTCGAGATCACTCCAGTAATTATTTAATGCATCGACGGTCCAGTAGCGATCATTGGTACCGTTGATGATTAGTTTGGGAAGCGTCAACTGGCGTCGGTACGTATACGGATCGACCCAGTGCCAGAGCGGATCGATGGCAGCATCATCGTCCTTCAGCTTCTTGATCAATCCCTTCCGTTCGTAATCGATGATCTGCTCACTGTAGACTCCCCAGGTTTCGATCTGGTAGTCCATCTGCTTGCGCATGTTCAAAGTATCGATCACAATCGGAGCAATCCCTTTGACGCGCGGATCGACCGCACCTGTCAACCAGGTTGTCCAACCTCGCTTCGACGCTCCAGAAACCACAAACCCTTTGACAGGCTTTTTCCATTCCTGTTGAGCGAGTTGTTCGATGCAATCCATCACCTTGACGGCGCTCTTGACCATGGGAAAGAGCAGGGGCCAGCGGGTGTCGCCAGTGGCCAGATGAAACAGAAACGTGTCGGTGATCAAGTCGTCCTCAAATCGTCCCCCGAGCAAGGGCTGATTGGGAACCTGATACAACATGGCAACCCGCGTTCCTGACATCGCCGCAATCGATGTTCCCAGCAACCTGTCATCGGGCTTGGGGCGATTCCCGTTACTTCCGCCACCAATGTACAGCAGCACATGATCCGGGTGCTTCAGCTCACCTGGTTGAAACACGAGCAGATCATGTTTCCAGGTGATGTCCTGCCAGGTCTGTGACGTCAACTCGATGTCGAATGTAACATTTCCATCAGTTTCGTGGCGGTCAAGGAGTTTCCAGGTAAAACTCTTTTCAGGCTTCGCCACAAAATCACGCAGTGCCGTCGGGACTTGATCGGCAGGCTGAGCCAACGCAACTCGGCTGAAAAGCGTGACCAGACAGACTGCAAGCAGACGCATCGACTTCATCGGCATGATGTTCCTCGCCGGAGAATGTTTTTATCAGAGCAATCGAACATTACGAATCAGGACGTTCCCTGACAAGTTCAATCCATCAACCGGAGCGCGATAGCGTCCGATTTTAACCGTGGGCTTTCGTCGATCAGTCTGGCTTGAAGCCTCTTCTTTCAACAAGTTGCTCGCCTTGGAGGAATGAAGAAAATTGGAACACTGATCGCCTCTGATTCACGCTGATCCAGAATACGAGGAAGTGAGGCGCCAGCAGACTTCGAGCCAGTATGCCGTCAAAGCCGTTTCTTTCTCTGTCTGATCAGCGGAAATCAGCGGAGATGAGTGTTCCTCACAACTCCTGTCCTCTGGATCGGCCGCCACAGATTGACTGACTTTGCCACCGCCTGGATCGCATTTGGTCCGAAAGACTGATGGAGTTGCGTATAAACGACAGGGCTATCATCCACAGCGATGGATTCAACGCAACAAGCTCTCAGCCGTGACAAAGCCCTTACTGCGAAACACCAACAGGTTCCATCGAACTGGAACGCAATTCCATCGGATACGATTGCAGATGCGGATACGTCCCTGCCTGGCTTGGCAGGCTGGCCAGCGATCGGTCAATAAACGAGTGATGCCAAAGCTGAGTGGAAACAACCCCCACCAGACTCATTTCAATCGACGTTCGCAGCAGCGAACCTCGGCGCAACTTACGCACATCCGTTCGCCATTTTGCGACACTGGCAGGATCGAAATAGCCGGCGCGACGCAGTGATTCTTCGCTCAAGAGCTCTTCGACGTAGGTCGGTCCCGCGGTTCCGTTCGGGCAGAGAGATTCCCACGGAGTCAGGAACATTGCTTTGCGTCGACGCGACATCTGCTTCGGCAGCCACTTGTCAGCGACCGTGCGCAGCAGGAACTTGTCACGCAGCCCTCGCAATTTCCAGCGAGGTTGGAGTTTCGCACAGAAATCAAACAGGTCTTCGTCCAGGAACGGATGACGCATTTCCACCGAGGCATTCATGCAGGCTCGGTCACCTTTGGAACTGAGCAACATTCCGGACAAGAGCGTTCGCGACGTGAGATACAGGCCCTGGTTGAGCGGCGCCCACTGTGACATGCGATCCCGGTTCAACCCCATCTCGGCAAACGAAGAATAGTCGGTGACACGATCCTTCATTTCGGCACTATAGAAATCGAATCGTGGGGTGAACACGCGACCGAACGCATCGAATGCAGCGTTGTAACGCCCACCCAGCGACTGCATGTGGCCAACAATATCCTTCCAGGGATAATTCGGCGTCACAAACCGCGTGTAAAGGCGACGCAGACCGTTGGTGAGACCGGGGACAATATTCAGCCGCTCCATCATCGAACTGGTTTTGAACCAGACATAGCCTGCCAGCAGTTCGTCGGCTCCTTGTCCGGTCAGAGCAACTTTGAATCCGTGCTCGCGGATCAATTGGGAAAGCTTCAGGACGGCAGCGGAGGCCGTATCAATCACGGGAGCTTCGGCCGCGCGAATCAGGGCAGGGTACTGTTCGAGAATATCAGCATTCGTACATCGTAAAACGATGGACTCACTCCCCATGTGCCTGGCAGATTCGGCAACGTCATTCGTTTCATCGAGCCGAGGGTCATCCACAGAAATTGTAAACGTCTTGATGGGCCGTCCCAGCACATGGTTTGCCATGGCAACAACGATGGTCGAATCGACGCCGCCGCTCAGACAGCCGACTACCGGAACATCCGCTCGCAATCGCCGATCGACCGATTGCACCATCAGACGTTCGAATTCTTCGATGACGGCTTCGTCGCTCAAACCCGACTCTTCGGAGCCCGCATCGGGATAATCGATTTCCCAATAGGTTCGATCTTCGACTTGAGCGGTACCATCAACGTGATTGCGCTGGATCGAAAGGTAGTGGCCGGGAAGCAGCGTCTGCACACCTTCAAAACATGTCGCAGGCCCGGGAACCGCCATGCAGGTGAAGATCTGTTCGACTCCTCGCCAGTCGGGCGTGGCACTGACCATACCTGACGCGAGCAGTGCTTTAATCTCAGATGCGAACAGCAGCCAGCCGTCACGAACCGCCCAGTAGACGGGACAGATTCCAAACCGGTCGCGTCCGATGACCAACTGTTGTGCGTGGTCATCCCAGATCGCGATCGCAAACTGGCCTCGCAATTGATTCCACAGATCGTCCCCGCGTTCTTCCCACAGGTGAACGACGTTTTCAAGATCTGAGTGTGTGGAAAATCGATGCCCGCGATTCTGCAGGTCCGCGCGCAGACTTTCATAATCAAAGAGTTCACCGTTCCCGACGGAGATGACGGTCTCGGCCTCATTCTTCAAAGGTTGTTGACCATCTTCGAGGCCGATGATCCTGAGGCGGCGATGTCCCAAGCCTAATCCGGGACGAACCAGCAGACCACTGTCATCAGGCCCACGATGGAAGAGGGAATTGCACATCGACCGCAACGTGTCGTGCGAGACAGGACGATGCCCATTCAGATCGATTAAACCAGCGATACCACACACAAACGCAACTCCAGGAGGGAGTTCCCGAACATCGGAAATGACGGTCGACTCGAAAAAAGGGAACTGCTGCTCCTATAGTCTAACGAGTGTCGCGCTCCAGACAACGGTTACGGCGGTTGTAAGCCAGTTCCAGCCGGGCGGAATTGAAAAAGATGGGTGGTTTGAAGCGGGATTGGCTGGGGAGAATCCCCGGAGAATTCGCCGCAGGAACGGCCGTTTGGTACCAAGCCACGAGACACGCTGCAATTATCCGGTTGAAAGCGGATTGCCCGGGTGAAAACTGGGCAGGCCGCTACTTTCGGATAACTGATTGCTGAAAGCTAACCGCTGACCGCTCAACGACTACCCGCCATGTCTCGCGATTCTTCCCAATCTTCCATCGTCATCACGACTTCGCGGGCCTGGCTGCCGTTATAAGTGCCGACGATGCCGTCTTCGGCCATCCAGTCGATCATTCTCGCACCGCGCCCATAGCCGACGCCCAAGGCCCGTTGCAGCAGTGAAACGCTGCCCCGACCTTCGCGAATCACAATTTCGACAGCCTGGTCGTAAAGATCGTCTCGATCGCGCGGTTCTCCGGAGCCTTTGCCACCTTTCGACGATGTCGACGACACATTCAGCGACATCAGTTCCTGGTCGTATTCAGGCTGCTGATCTGCGAAGAATTCGATCACGCGATTGACTTCATCATCGCTGACGTACGTCCCCTGGGCTCGCCGCAGCGTGCTCGTTCCGGGGGCCATGTACAACAGGTCACCGTTGCCCAGCAACTTGTCAGCACCCATCTCATCCAGCACAACCCGGCTGTCGACGCGGCTGGCGACCTGGAACGAAATACGAGCAGGCAGATTCGACTTGATCAAACCGGTGATGACATCGACCGTCGGCTTCTGAGTTGCCAGCACCAGATGAATCCCGACTGCTCGTGACTTTTGTGCCAGTCGAATGATGTGAGCCTCAACGTCTTTGCCCGAGGTCATCATCATGTCGGCCATTTCGTCGGCAATGATCACGATGTAAGGCATCGTTTCGGGAATCAAATCGGCTTCGTCGGAATCGGGATCGATGTCGAGCTTTCGCAGGACCTTTTCTTTACCCAACTGGTTGTAGCTGTCCAAATGACGAACGCCGACACGAGCCAGCAGGTCGTAGCGTTCTTCCATTTTGTCAACGGCCCAACCGAGAACCGCTTCCGCCTTCTTCATGTCGGTAATGACCGGATGCATGAGGTGAGGAATGCGGCTGTAGGGGGAGAGTTCGACCATTTTCGGATCGATCATCAGCATCTTGACTTGTTCGGGACTGCGGCTGAGCAGCATCGACAGAATCAATGTGTTCAAGCAGACACTCTTACCGGTTCCAGTTCGTCCGGCGATCAACAGGTGAGGCATCTTGCACATGTCGACGACGAGTGGTTTTCCGCTGACGTCTTTGCCAAGGAAAATAGGAATTCCCTTGCCGTCAAAATCCTGACGACACGTTTGCAGAAGCTCCTTCAGGCGGACCATCACTCGCACGTCGTTGGGAACTTCCACTCCCACGGTGTTTCGTCCCGCAATGGGAGCGACAACGCGAACAGAGGGGACTCGCAGGGCAATCGCCAGATCATCCGCGAGTGCGGTGACCTTGGACAAACGTAGACCCTTTTCGAGTTCCAATTCAAACTGCGTGATCACGGGGCCGGTGTCGATTTCGACGACCTTCACGTTCAGGCCAAAGTCCTGAAAGGTCTGCTCCAGGGTCGCGGCAGCAATCTGAGCTTTGCTGGCCAGAATGTCATAAGGAAAGGCTTCTGCATCTTCGAGCAAGGTTTCGTCGGGAAGCTGGAACGGCTTGGGATCAAGCGGAGCTTCAGCAGGCTTCGGTTCAGCAGGCGATGACGTTTTCATGCCGACGGGGGGATTCACACGAATCGGCGCACGATTCGAAGCGAGTGTAAAGGTCGTACAATCATCGGAAACCGGTTCGATCGCTGATTGCTCAGCCGGTTTGTCCTGGATGACCGGAACCGCGGACTTGGCTGGAACCGGAATATCAGCAAGGGAAGAATACCATTCGTTAGACGGAACAGGTGCCGACGAGATGACTCTCGAAACGCCGCCATCCGTCGCGACGGCGGGATCGGTGACCGGGGTCACGCGTGGCGCAGGTACAACAACTGCCGAAGCAGCAGTCACCGGTTGAGACGCTTTTTGTCGAGCCCCAAATGCGAGACGACTCCACATTGTCACGGGCAAAACAGCCATACTCAGAGCCGTGCGAACGAGATGCTGTTC
>CAIWEX010001173.1 GCA_903911795.1 uncultured Schlesneria sp. | reverse complement strand
GGCGTTTCGGCGATCGATTTCCCGCCGAATTTCGTCAATTCCGGCTTGGGGTCGAAACTTTCCATGTGCGACACGCCGCCGTTCATGAACAGCCAGACAACACTCTTCGCTTTGGGGGTAAAATGGGGCTGGCCATTCGGCGGTTGCCATTCCGCAGGAGCATCGGCGCGAACAATCCCGTCCCGTGCGAGCATTGCCCCGAGGGCCAGGCCGGTAAATCCCATTCCCACATCTGCCAGAAATGCCCGTCGATGCACACCACCGTTTGAGCAGTTGCAGAAGGAATCAGGATTTTTGTTCATTTCTTTTTCCTTGCAGGCAGCTTGTCGTCCAGCAGTTGATGCCTGACCTTTTACCTATCTGATCGTGACGAAATCATTGTGATTTAACAGAACAAGCACGACACTGGTCAAGACCGTCTGCTCAACGTTTGGCCTGTTCTTCTTCCTGGCCGCTTCCGTCAAACGGTTCATCGATTCCTTGACGACTGCCTGCTCTTCCGAAGTCGGTTCGACGGCGAGTACTGTCAGGAATGCAGTGCGAATAAACTCGTCGTCAGTTTTGGCCCCCGAGGCCGTGATTCGCTGTGCGATCTTTTCCGCCATCGAACTGGCCAGAGAGCTATTTTCAAGGGCGAGTGCCTGCTGTGGAACAATGCTCTCTGACCGGCGATAACATTCCAGCACGCTGGCATCATCGAATATCGACAGAAACTTCTGGTGTTCGTTGTGTGAATGAACGAAGTACAGGCTCCGTCGGCGCGACGATTCATTTCCCACAGGAATCGAAGGGCCGCCGCGCATCAGATCAAGTTCGCCCGCCAGCGAGAGCAAACTGTCCCGCACCAGTTGAGCTTCCATCCGGATCGGATTCGTTCTCCAGTAGAAGCGATTGTCTGGATCGGCAGCGATCGTCGCGGGGTCAACAGCCGCACTGGACGACGTCAGTCGATAAGTATTCGATGTGACAATCATTCGGTGCACATGCTTCATGCTCCAATCGTGTTCCCGGAAATCAACCGCTAACCAATCGAGAAGTTCCGGATGCGTCGGCGGCGTCCCTTTACGACCGAAATCAAAAACAGTCGGTACAAGCGGCTTCCCGAAGTGTCGCGACCAGATGTGGTTGACGGCCACGCGAGCGGGTAGCGGGTGTCTGGGGGCGGTGATCCAATTGGCGAACGCCGTGCGACGGCCAGTACTGGTCTTCGGAAATGGTTTTCGACGTGATTCTTCGCTCTCTTGGTTGGATTCGAGTGTCTTGAATGCTCCAGCCAGCGACGTGTAGGTATCTCCGGGCGTCTCTAAAGCCTTACGGACAGTCTCCAGCGCCGTCTTTGCAGCGGTCAGCTTTTTATCCGTTTCAGTTTTTTTGTCGGCAGGGGATTTGGCAACTTCCAACTCCACACGACTCAATTCTTCGTCCGCCTTAGCGATGGCGACTAACCGCTCAACTCGAACAGCCTCTGCGACCAGTTTTGGTAAGTCCGACGGCGCAGGATCGAGTCCGCGAGCTCGATCCGCTGCGGCTCGAGCACGAATTGACGCAGGCTGTAGTTCGGCTGTTGTCAGGCCTTTTTCAGCGATCGTCATCGCGAGCTTCGCCTGCTCCAGCGGCAATGGGGCATCGTTAATCTTGTCCTTGCTGGCTGGTGCTGTCGCTTCCTGCAAGGCGAAGGAAGGGGAGAGTTCATTCAATTCGAACGACAGAAACTCGGCTTTGGCATCAAATGTGATCAGTTCCAATGCACCGGGTTGACGCGCAAACGACAACCGGTGAGCGATGGAGTGCTGCCCGTCGATGCTGACATTGATCAACGTTCCCCGGACACGCAGCACGATTTCG
>CAIWEX010001172.1 GCA_903911795.1 uncultured Schlesneria sp. | reverse complement strand
GCCGACATCGACGCCGGTCGAGAGTTCTGGCGCGAAAACGCTGGTCTCGTCAGTGCCGCATTAGACTGGGCGGCGGGCGAGGGCTTCACGGAATGGACGGCGCAGGGCGCCAGGAAGTGGCGTGACGTTCATGAATTCCGGCAGCGGCATTTGATCGGGGCTTTGAAAGGGAGAAGCTGATGCCCCGTTCCGTATTTGAAATCGACGTGAACGATGCCAGGTTCAAGAACTTTCTCGATCTCGTTAAGTGCCGCTTCGAATTCCCCTTCGTGGCGCAGTAGATACGCCCATTTGAGTCGATCGGATTCCGTTGGATCGCGGGCTTTACGAAGTTGCTCCAATTGCTCGCGGGCGCCAGACAGATTTCCTTCATGCAAATATAACTCTGCCAGGTCATTGCGAACTTCATTCAGTTCTGCCGGGCTAATGTTGCGTTCAAGAGCCTTGTGAAAAGATGCCAATGCCTCCGGGACATTGCGATTCGCATCGTGAATTCGTGCGGAAACCAACCAGGGCGCGGGGTCTTCCGGGACCAACTCGGCGAGGCGAGCGCAGTCGGAAAGCACGGCTTCCTGTCGATCGTACCGCTGGTTCAATGAAATGAGCGTGCGGAGGATTTCCGCTTCGTCAGGTCCGGTCTGGCGAGCGGCATTCAGGGCCAGGTCGGCCAGGTAGTCTGAGTTCTCTGCGATTGCGAGCTTTGCCAATCTCAACAGTTCCGCTGGATCACAACGTCGAGGGTTGGTGATTTGGCTGAAACAACCGATGGCTTCATCCATCTGATGACGGCCGGCAAAAATCATGCTGCGCTCAAGAGATGCATCCGGGAAATTGCCCCCTGCAGCGACGATGCTCCGAATCAGAAGATCATCTGCTTTTGAGGGGTTGACTCGTGCGATCGCTCGTGCTTCGCGCAGCAATGTTCGCGGATCATCGCGAAGCCACCAATAGGCGAGTCCTGCAGCGATTGCGACCACAAGAATTGTGATCCACGTCTTTCTGGGAGAAGCTTTGTGCTTCGATGAAGGTGGTTTAGCGCGACTCACCAGATCCCTCCAGCAGTCGATTGTATTTGCCGGGTATGAGCTTTGAATAGCATTCTGTCTGGCCGCTCGGCCAGTTAACAGTGATCTCCAGAGTTTCGTGGTCCAAGTTGTCTTGAAAAACAGAATCCAACGGAAAAATGATTCGCCGGTCACTGCTGGAAAGGTAACTGCCTCCCCCCACAACAAACCGGGTGATGATTCGGCCGGAAAACCTCGTTGAAACGGTTGCACCGATCGCGTCAGGATTCGATTTCTTTCCGATCAACTGGACGCCAAGCCACGGCTTGTCTGCGGCCCGGTTTTTCATGATCACGACAGGGTCGTTCTGATGAACAACGACGATGTCGAGTGTCCCGTCGTTGTCCAGATCACCCGCCGCAACTCCACGTCCGATATGCGGGACACTGAAGTACGGTCCTGCCTGATTGGAAACATCCATGAATCGCTTTCCATTGACGTTCTGAAACAGGACCGCAGGCTGACGTAATGGCGGACGTCGATACTGAACATGGCCATTCGATATTACGACATCTTCCCATCCATCCTGATTGAAGTCGGCAAATACGGTACCGAAGCCCACGTAGCGCCGGCACTTTCCCGACATTCCCGTACTGACGCTCGAATGCACGAATTGTCCGTTGCCAAGATTTCGATACAGTGAATTATCTTCAAATTCGAAATTGGTCACGAAGAGGTCTGGAAGAGTATCTCCATTATAGTCGGCGACGGTGACCCCCATACTTCCTTCGGGAGCCCCGAATTCGTTAAAGGCACAACCTGCCAGCGTCGCAGTTTCCTCGAATGGAAAGCTCACGCCCCCTAAATATAACTGGTTTGCACCAGCATCATTGGCCACGTAAAAATCCATCCATCCATCCCGATTGAAGTCACACGAGACAACGCCAAGTCCGCGGCCCAGATTATTGATGCCTGCCTGTTTTGTGATTTCTTCAAACGTTCCGTCACGGCGATTTCGAAACAAACGGTCCTGGGATGGAGGATAGGAGTTCGGCAAGCAGACATCCCGTTCGTCTCGGTCCTTGTTTCCACAGAATTCATCGGGATTCAGATGCCATTCGACATACGACGCAATGTAAAGATCGGGCCAACCGTCGCGATCAACATCACTCCATGCGGCAGCAGTATGCCAGCCTGATGTGACAATTCCCGCCGTCACTGCGACTTCACGAAACTGACCATTTCGCAAATTGTGAAATAACTGACATTGTCCATAGCACGTCACAAAAATATCAGGCCAACCATCGCGATCAAAGTCTGCAATCTCGCAACCGTGCGAATAGTCTCCCGCTAGCTTCAACCCGGCGGTCTGTGTCACATCGGTGAAATTCCAGTCGCCATCATTGCGGTACAAGGCGCCTGAAATTCCCTTGGGCCGATCCGAATGAGACGTCGGAATGACACCCCCACCTGTGAAATACAGGTCGAGATCTCCATCCTGATCGTAATCGATCATCGCGACTCCACCGCCAACAGTTTCCAGCAGCGTGAATTGCTGACTCTCCTGGCCGTTATGGTAAGAGAATCGAACCCCGGCCCTTGCGGTCCTGTCTTCGAACCAGTCGTCGGGTTGAGTCGCACGAGGAGCGGTGGTGAGTTCTTCGACGTCGGTTGGGGCGGTCTGATTTGCAATTTCAGGGCTTGGAATGGGGCCACGTGACCCGCATCCGACGATTAACACGAACAGGATTCCTGCGCGATTCAATAAGTGCAGTCCATGTTTCAATTCGTGAAAACGATTTCCGCTCACGATGCCAACCATTTGATTCAATGAGGATTCTGACCAGATCTGGCAATTAAAAAAGAAACGGCGATTATCGGGTAATCGCCGTATCATCGTAGCTCAATCGGTACTCGACAGTGAAAGAATCTTTCACTCGTTGATGTCAAAATTGAATTGATTGTCACCCTTTTTCACGTCGATTGACATCCCGCTTGTCGACGGGCTGAGATATTTGGCAGGAACTGCGGAATCGGTTTCTGGAACCTTACCTTTTTCCGAGGCCTTCATCATCTCTTCCGGTGACATCGGGGGTTTAACCGGAGGAGAAATACTGATCTGATTCATTCCAACGCTGGCAGTTACAGAAAATGTTCCATCAGCAGCAACACTCCCCGATGCCGTCGCAGCTCCTGCGCCCGATCCCTGAAAGGTGACCGTTGTTCCAGCGGGAAACGACGTCCCCTTGCGAGTGATCTTACCTTTCACTGATCCCGTTTCTTTCATTGGAGTTGCTTTTGAGCAGCCCCAAAGCAATCCACAGCAAATCGCAACCGCAGCCAGTTTCAAAGACACCTGCATTTCAATGGTTCCCGTAACAAGGACTGTTTATCGAACCGAGAGTCTTGCCATAGGCGAGACGCTCGGCTTTCAAATGAATCCGCTATCAAAGTCAGTAAACTTAGAATTCACCGATTGGCTGCCCGTCATCGCGTGTTGCGAGTCGACGCAGATTCAGCATGTCCATATTTGCACTGAGGAATCGGACCGTTCCATCACCAAGCAGGCAATGGACTCCGCCTGTGTGAGCTGACAACAACGGATTGTTTCCGCCGTGATTGTCACAGACACCGTTTGATCCATTGTTAACCTTCGAGTTTCCCTGGCCATATCCGATTGGCCACTGAATTGTTGTCAGATTAAAGGTACGATCGCCACCGAAACCTGCAGCCACCTTACCGGCTTGCGACGTACCCATCATCCATCCGTGGGGATAACCGGGGTCAACATGGTAGCGGTTGTTATTCGTGTCGTAAGCCCAGTCTGATGTTTCACTCATCATCATGATGTTTGAAGAACCATCGGTCAGAGCAGCCATATTCAGGCTGTCGTTCGGGACGAGAACGCCACCCCCAGCGATCGTCGAACCACAGCTTCCCCCCTGCTGGCGTGCTTCAGTAAACCCATTACCACTGGCCGCACCTGCAATCCCTACATAATGTGGTTGCAGCATGCCTACGCAGTTACCAGCATCATTCGTGACGGGAAGTGGGCTGGATGGGCAAAGCCAGCCAGGAATTTTCAGTCCGTTTGCCAGCGCAGCATTGTTTGCATTATCGTGCGACCAGCCATTGCTGTTGCCGACCATGTCAAACTTGTTGTAAGCAGGAGCCTGATCGATGTATGGCATCAGCCCAACGTAGAATGAAGGCCCCCACCCGTTCTGACGACGGACACCGATTGGGAACTTGTTGAAGACATCGTGATAATTGTGCAGCGCCAGCCCCAATTGCTTCATGTTGTTCTTGCATTGCGTGCGGCGGGCCGCCTCTCGTGCTTGCTGTACGGCTGGCAACAGCAAAGCGATCAAGACCGCAATAATGGCGATGACGACGAGTAGTTCGATCAGCGTAAACGCTTTTCGACGCGCGGGAGAAACTCTCTGAAACATGAAGCACCTCGCAAAAAGAAGGGAAAACAGAACCGCGAAACGCGATTTGAAGCGGTGACCAACAAACATCGACTATTAGAAATCGTAACCCCTGTTCAGAAAAGAAAGGGATTTGAGGACATGCATGTTCCAAGATCCAAAATAAAGAATACGAATCAATTTTCGGAACTTCAAGCGAAATATCGGTTTGAACAGAATTCAATCATCAATTTAACCCGTTGAGTGGTACCAGAAATTCGCGCTGTTCGACCACTAGAAATTCAGTCGCTGCCGACAGATCGCGAAAGAGTTGAGTCTTTCCGGATGGCCAGCGAACATGCAGTTCTGCAGGGATTCCATCACCAAAACCAAACGTCAACTGACGCTCGTTACTTGCCTCAAACCCATTCCCTGCAGTCAGTTGCTTCGTCCACACGCGTCCATCGATGGCCGTGATTCGGGCGATCACACCAAACGCGTCTCGTGCCGAAGTTGTTCCTGCAAACCGCAATCGAAGAGAATTGGCTCGAGGAGATTCGTTGCTGAGCAATGCGAATGGAACGTCGACATGGGTTACCGCGATGTCCGTTCGACCGTCCCGATTCATGTCCAGCGTGGCAACTGACCGGCCCAGAGTCTTTCGAGTGAAATACTCTCCGATTGAACGTCCGGAAATCTCCGAGAATCTTCCATTTCTCATGTTTCGAAACAGTTGCGCAGCCATTTCGTATGGCATTCCTTTATGCGAAAAGTCGTTGATATGGCCATTTGCGACAAAGAGATCTGGCCAACCGTCAAGATCGGCATCAAGGAACTGGGTTCCGAAGCCGAGCTCCAGAAAACTCGGGTCGCGCAGATCGGCAGATCGCGTTCCGTCAATGAACATCTGGCCGGGCTGTTGCACGTAAAGGACGTTCGATTCTCGATAGAAGTTTGTGACAAAAAGATCGATCAACCCGTCACCATTGGCATCGTCAGCGGCGATTCCCATTGAGGCCTGGGCCTGGCCTTGTTCATCACAGGCGACTCCAGCAAGGACTCCGCGTTCCGAAAATCGGGGAGGACCTCCGCGGGGCGACGTTTCGTTCGCAAACAAAAAGTTGGCGGTCGTATCATTCGCGACAAAAAGGCTCAAACGTCCCGATCCGTCCAGATCAGCAGCGACGACGCCCAACCCTTTTCCGTCGGGCACGACAATCCCGGCATCGTTAGTGACATCTGCAAATTGACCGTCACCCAGGTTCAGATACAGTCGATCTTGTTCAGCAGGAAAGAATGTTGGTCCGCACTGAACAGGGCGGTTGTCAGATTCACATTCCCGCTCAAACACGTCGCCACCGAGATAGTTGACAGCATAAATATCCGGAAGTCCGTCCCCGTTCACGTCGGCCATAACGCAACTGGTCGTCCACTGATTTCCCGCCGCGCCTCCGCCCGCCGCAACTTCAGTAAAGGTCCCGTCTCCCTGGTTGTGAAAAAGGCGGTTTGGACCGATGTTCGCTACGTAAAGGTCCGCAAAGCCATCATTGTCAAAATCTCCGACCGCGATCCCTTGGCTGAATGTGAACTCTTCAATGCCGCACATTTCCGTCACGTCGCGAAACTGTCCATTTCCCAAATTCCTGAAAAGACGGTCACGGTACATTCGGTTTGACACGGAAACAGGCCACTGGCAACCTTGTGTCAGGTAAATGTCGGGCCAATTATCACCATCGAAATCTAGGACTCCAATGCCACCTCCGCTGAACTCAAACATATAAGTCTTGCCCGAATCAGGGTTAGCGCCGTTGAAATAACGAAAATCAATCCCTGATCTCTGAGCAACTTCCGAGAAGACGATGGTGTTTGCGGCTTCAGTTGATCGAGTTGTCTTCGGATCTGCAGATTGACTGAGGTCTGGTAGCGGAAATTTTGACCAGTCAATGGCACTGAGAATCTTCAGCCGCTTCGTCCATCCGTGTTCTTTCATCAGGCCTGACAGGCGAACTGCCCCCTGCTGAGCCCATACTTCTTCGGGCCAATTGTCAACGATCAATCGGCACCACGCAGCAGCCTCTCCATATCGCCCCAGGCGTTCCAAAGAGTTTACGACGGGCTGTGCCGCACTGGGACTCGCCGTTTTCGAAGCGTCAACCAACTTCAGATCCAGCGTAGAGATTTGCTGGGCGTACTCAGCGAACGTACCCGCCAGAGCACTGTCTCCTGTTCTCGTTAACAGTTGTGATAATTGAAAGCAGGCTTCGCTGTCATTGGGTCGCCGCAAAAGTGTTTCGCCATAACAACGAATCGCCGCGAGAAACTGGCCGTGATTTCGCGTCCAGCGCCCGCGAATCGACCACAATTCCGGATGGGAATTCGTTGACTCGGGAAGTCGATCATGCCAAGCCCGGAATTCTTCATCCGTCCCTCGTTCAGCAAGCACTCTTCCAAGGACAACCTGAACTTCCACCTGCTGTGGAAACTGTTTTGAAACTCGTTCGAGCCAATCTCGACCTTCTTCAAACCGGTTCTCGTACGTTGCTTTCTTAATGGGACCCAGATGCGGTATTGGGTCGTCAGGTCGAGCCGCTGCGCAGATTTCCAGGAATCCCGGATCCGTCATGAACAATCGGTCGACTCCTGCAGCGATGAGCAGGTCACTGACTCCGTGAATCCCCAGTTGAATTGACGTTTGAGCGAACGGGATCGCTTCCCAGTTCCGCCCTTCATTGGCGAGGAGTTGTGCGAGTAACTGATTTGCACGACGGCTATTGGGGAACCGATCAAGGGCTGCACGCAACGCTCTTTCGGCCTCGTCTGCAAAACCGAGCCTGAGTGAACGTTCACCGAGACCAATCAAGCCCTCAACGGATTCCAGTGTCCTGTCGTGCGGAATTCGTCGAAAGTATTCGATGGCCCGGGTCGGCTGCTTCATCATCGCAGCAGACTGTCCCGCGACGAGAAGAGCGCGAGGTGAATCCGGGTGGCGAGATAAGATCGCAAGAGCGCGTCGCTCGGCTTCTGGAAAATCTCGCGCCGCAAGTGCCAATTCCATTCCACGAATCGGGTTGGCATCCCCGCCGAGGCGTAGTCCCTGCAATAGGATGCCAACAGCCCCGGTCATGATCGTCAAAGACACGACAAGTTCAAAGACGCCAAGAGAGCCCCTCGGTGGCTTTAAGCTTATTCGAGTGTCTGAATTCGCTGCCATCGTTCATGCCCTGTGACAGCAGGACGTTTAAGCTTTTCGCTCGGTGACAATCCCCCAAATCAGGAATCCAACACCAATGCACAGCAAGACAATGCTTGCGGGAACCAGGATTTCACGGGCAAATACTTCATGAGGAAATGTGACGAGATGCGCTTGTGCAAAAGATTGCTGGGCCGCCAGAATCAGGATTGCTCCTGTAACCGTGCGCATCTGCGTCACTCCTATTTCAGCTCGGACCATCCGACTTTCCGCGACTACTTTTCGTCACCGGCACATGTCCATGGATCAAGCGATGCAGAGTAAGTCAGCAGTTCTTCTGGCTTAAAGTAAATGGGGATTTCGCGGGCGGCGGCTTCGGGACTGTCGCTGCCATGAACCAGGTTCATCTGGCGGCTCAGACCGAAGTCACCACGAATGGTTCCTGGAGCGGCGTCACGACCATTGGTGGGGCCGAGCATCGTACGAACGACTCCGATCGCTCCCGGGCCTTCCAGGACAATCGCGACGACGGGACCAGAGGTAATGAACTCTTCCAGCAAAGGATAAAACCCCTTGTGAACATGCTCGGCATAGTGTTGCTTGGAGAGTTCTGCGGTCACCTGCAGCATTTTCAGAGCGACGATTTTCAAGCTCTTGGCTTCAAAACGGCCAAGGATCTCTCCCGCAAGGCGGCGAGCAACGGCATCGGGTTTCAACAGTACAAACGTGCGTTCAAGGGCCATTCGAGGACTGTTCCTTCAGGTAATCTAGTAAAAAACGGTTCCAGGCAAACGAGATTGCCTCTCAATATGGTGAAGAAACTCTAGGCCTGCAACATCAGTTGCCGGAACTGCTGGAACAGGTAACTGCTGTCATGAGGGCCTGCCGACGCTTCTGGATGGTACTGCACACAGAACGCGGGCAGTTCCTTGTGGCGAAGGCCTTCCACCGTTTGATCGTTCAAGTTGATGTGAGTCACTTCCAGGCAAGCGGGAAGTGAATCGGCCGAGATCGCAAATCCGTGATTCTGGGAGGTGATTTCGACCTGTCCGGTGGCACGATTCAGAACAGGCTGATTCCCGCCGCGATGTCCGAACTTTAACTTGTAAGTTTCGGCACCACAGGCCAGTCCCATCAATTGATGTCCCAGGCAAATCCCGAAAATCGGCACCTTTCCGAGCAGTCCCTGAATCGTCTTGATTGCATAGTCCAGCGGTTGAGGGTCACCAGGACCGTTCGACAAAAAGACGCCGTCGGGCTTGTAGGCCAGGACTTCTTCTGCGGTGGAAGTTCCAGGAACAACGGTGACCCGACAGCCAAGGTTTCTCAGGTGCCGCAGGATGTTCCATTTCATGCCATAGTCAATCGCCACCACGTGCAGATCGAAGCCTTGCGGGGGATGCGGGTTCGAGGCATGGAATGAGAGCGGTGAAAGTTCCTCGGTCCATTCAAAGGCTTTGGTGGGCATGACTTCGCGAACAAGATCCCGCCCCACGAGATCCGGGCTGTTCTGGGCCTTCTTGATCAACGAAGCGTCATCGAGATCAATCGTGGACAGGACGCCGGTCATCGCACCTCGAATTCGCAGTCGACGAACAAGAGCTCTGGTATCGATCCCTTCAATACCGATGACATTGGCATCGCGCAGGTATTCGTCGAGCGACTGAGTTGATCGAAAGTTGCTGGGGTGCTGGCAAAGTTCCCGGATAACGAATCCGCGAATCGACAACTTGCTGCTTTCAATATCTTGTGGGTTAACCCCGTAATTGCCGATCAGGGGATACGTCATCGTGACAATCTGCCCACAGTAGGACGGATCGGTCAGGATTTCCTGATAACCGGTCATGCTGGTGTTAAAGCAGACTTCACCGAAAACTTCACCAGAAGCGCCAAAACCGGTTCCCCGGTAAACGGTACCGTCGGCGAGGGCCAGCTTCGCAGGCTGAGGCATTTCAAACCTTGTGGGGAAAGAGACAGGGCAATGGTTTCAAAACCATCTCAGCCTAACAAACTGGTCCCCTAAAATGAAGAGACCGCTTCCTGACGGAAGCGGTCTCTGATGCGTCGTTCTCGTGTCGTCGACCATCACCACGGACAAATCGCCCGTGGTGCGTGTCGGCAACTTTGAGTAACTATTCGTTCTTGGTCACAACGAAATTCTTAAAACGGAATTCGTCGCGTTGTGGATCGCTGATCGTGGTAAACAATTCCCCAACGAGTTGGTGGAAGTGCTTTTCACGAACAGAATAGAAGTTGTGCTTGCCATCACGACGTGGCTCGATAATACCGGCAACTCGCAACAGTGCGAGGTGATGGCTGACGGCAGGCTGGCTTTGGCCCAGCTTGTCGCACAAGGCGCTGACGTGCAGTTCGCCTTCGCGAAGCAGATACATCAGAATCTTCAGCCGCGTTTCGTCGGCCAGCAGCTTGAAGACCTGGACCAGGTCCTTTTCCAACTGCTCTGACAATTCTGGGAACGGAGCAGACGTCCGCTCGGAGAACGGGGCCT
>CAIWEX010001171.1 GCA_903911795.1 uncultured Schlesneria sp. | reverse complement strand
CGTGAGAACGTCGTGCGATACGTATTTTCAACAGCCGTTGCCAACGGAACGTCGTCCGTCGCCCGAATACGTGCCGCCAGCTTTTCGGCCTGCTGACGAACGAATGGGGAATTCATCATCGCCAGGGCCTGCGTCGGTACCGTCGTGCTGACCCGTTCCCCGATACTTTGCGTCGGTTCCGGAGCATCAAACATCGTCATAATCGGCAGCAGTTCGCTTCGCTTGACTCGCAGATAAACGCTTCGGCGTGGCGTATTGTCGAGAATGCTGGGGCCGTACATCGTCAGGTCAAGGTTTCCCCCGACAGCGAGCAAGGCATCACGAATCAGTTCGGCATCGAGGCGGCGCGTCTGGAAGTGCCACAGGAAGCGATTCGCAGGGTCAATTTTCAGCGCCTCGTCGTTCACGACATGCGACTGCTGGTACGCGGCACTCAGAAGAATCTGACGATGCAGCGGCTTCAGTCGCCAGCCGTTTCGCACCAGTTCACTTGCCAGCCACTCCAGCAGTTCGGGATGAGTCGGGCGTTCTCCCTGGAAACCGAAATCGTTCGGTGTTCCGACGATTCCCTTTCCAAAATGGTGCTGCCACAGACGGTTGACCATCACTCGAGCCAGAAGGGGACCTGCTCCCCGTTCCAGGTCGGTCATCCATTGGGCGAGTGAAATTCGTGGATCTGTTTCCGGCTGAGTCTTCGCAGGAACGGCTGGGGCGTCGGATCGCCAGAGGACCTGAATGAATCCGGGGTCTGCTTTCCCCTGCTTGTTGTCGACTTCTCCGCGACGCAGGAAGAAGACATCCTGACCCCCGGCGACCGTCGTGTAAACTTCGGACAAATTCGGGCGAGGCATCGCTGCGTCGTGGTCACGAACAGCGGCAATGTGTTTGGCAGATTCTGCGTCGAACGGTGCAAACCATCGGACCATGGATTCACGCAACGCGTCCGGCAGTTTGTTTCCGTTTGCGGCCAGAATCGCGCGAATTTCCCCCAGATGTTGAGGGACAAAGTCGCCTGCCCATGTGGCCGGGTTCGGCTCGGTACTTAGCGAGAACCTCAGCCGACCAATCCCCAGGTCACGAAACTGCAGATCGACAGCCAGTTCCGTCCCACCCGCAAACCCCGCCAGAGGAGTTTCGAGTTCGAAGACAGCCGCGTTGTCCTTCTTGGCGGTCGTCCGAACGATCCAGGCCGTTTCTCGCTTCCCATCGACAGCATTTGCAAGCGGCTGGTTCTCATCAGCCAGTGCCGAAAAAACCGGTTTCAGTTTCAATTCCACCGGAGCGTCTTTGGAATTGGGATCAACCGGCTTGGCCACGATCTTGATTTCGACCAGTTGAAAACTGCCGTCGCCACTCACACCGGGGCCCCGTTGTGGCAACGACTTGTCGGTGAACGCATCCATTCGCAGCGATGTGATGTTCTTTTGAAAGGTCTGCAGTGAGATCTGGTACTGCTCTTCATTGGCGACTCGTCGCTGACGACCTCGCTGCTTGACGTTGAGTCCCGGATTCAGCAATCCGTCATGGGCGAGGATTCCGCCCGGCATCGCCTTCAACCACGATCGTTCGGCGGAAAAGTTGATTGGTTCCATCACTTGCCAGCGAGGGGCTTCCGGCTGGCGTGGCAGTTCGGCGTTCCGCCAGGTCTCGAAGCGGGCCGGCATGGTATTGGTGGCGAACTCACGCAGAGCCGCAAGCAGCGGTTCGTGATCCTTCTGATGCTTTTCCTGGGCCATTTGAGTAACCGCTGGGTCGAGATCCAACGTCCTCGGTCCGTGCGAGGTTCGAGCCAGGGAGGCTGCCAGTGCATAATAGTCTTGGTGTGGCAGAGGATCGTACTTGTGCTCGTGACAGCGGACACATCCCATGGTCAGGCCCAGCATGGAGCCGCCAATCGTCATCATCATGTCG
>CAIWEX010001170.1 GCA_903911795.1 uncultured Schlesneria sp. | reverse complement strand
CGTCTTTTCGATGAACGGGATCAAATCCTTGATCAGATCCATTTCGAACGCTGCAAACGCGGGTGATTGTTTGGGGATTGGATCTCGCGCCGTGACATCCTTTCCGGCGCGACCGTTCGGCAGGACAACAATCATCGGTACGAGTTTCTTGTCTGCAGCCAGATTGTCGAGAATGACATCGGGTGCACCGTGACGTGCCCACTCGTTCTCATCGCCTCCGATCCCATGCAGCAGGTACAGCACGGGATACTTTCGATCCGTGATGTATCCCGGCGGAGTATAGACTCGTGCCTTGCGTGGGAGTCCGACTGTTGTCGAGTCGTACTCAATCAATTCGATCTTGCCTCGCTCAATCCCTTCCCTGCGAGCGTCGAAGCCCTCAGGCGGCGCGGAGAATTTTCCATCCGACGATTGTGCCTGAACTGAGACAGTCAAAAGTACCAGCAGAACTGCCGTGACCAGATTTAAAATTCGATGATTCACTTTAATACCTTTTCAGTCTGTTTAGACAATTCGCAACTATTCGGCCCGGGTTCCGCATTCAAGGAATCCGCCACTTTCATCAGCAGTTTCACCAGAGTTTCCACTTCATCCGGCTGAAGGGTTTCAACCATCTGCGCACGAACAGGTTCGCCCGCCGTCCAGAGTTGCCGAAATTTCTTCTTTCCTTCAATAGAAAGAGCGACCGTCCGTGCTCGTGAGTCGGTCGGATGAACATCCCGCTGGACCAGTCCACGTTGTTCCAACAGGACAAGCATCGCTCGCACAGTACTGGGATCAGACGGCATGCGCCGAGCGAGTTCCCGCTGGGTGAGAGCCTGTCCTCGTGAGAGTGTCGCGAGGAGAACGAACTGGTCCGCCGTGACACCCTGCTCGCCAAACACCGCATCTGATCGGCGGTGGAGCGCCATGTAAGCCGTACGAAGTGCCAGCGGAAGTTCGCTTTGAGTCGTCATTGGATCCCCGAAAACAAGATCGTGCGTATACGCACGGTGTAGTGAGCGTACAATCGGGACGAGCAGAGTGCAAGAATGACAGGGGCAAGATTTTCGACACGCCAATGGATGTCGCCGACGATCTCGGCATGCGGAGATGTTCGTTGTGCGAAGAGACTCGGTGCGCCCCGGGCGAAACGCCCGACTGAAGGTCTCTTCTTAATTTAAGCCCAGACAGTTGGCAGAACGATGGGGGGCAGAATAATGAAGAATCACGATTGAGAACGCTCTTATCGTTCTGCCCTCCATCGTTCTGCCCTGCTGAAATTGCAACGATCTACGCGACGAGGCGTTGTGATGGAGGAACCACCCAAACCGTTACCCCCGCACAGAGCGAGAGTCCAACGATCAACGAGTGATAGATCGCAAGTTCAAGAACAACGTGAACCAACTCTCACCGTACCTGCCCTTTGGCGCGGACTTGTTCGAGAAGAGCTGAAAGTTCCTGGACCTTGCCAGGCTGTTCGGCGTAGAGGTTGTGTTTCTGCGCGAGGTCGTTGCTCAGGTTATAGAGCTCCCCTGGATGGGGGTTCCTGGCATAGCCGTTCGCTTTGTCGAACCACTCGGGAACTTTGCTGACGCCGCCGGTTTTCGCGGCGATCAGCACCCAGTCATCGTGGCGGATCGCATACGCATTCGCGTTCGTGTTGTGGACCAGCGTGCTTCGCCCGCTGGGGGTTTTACCGCTGAGGAACGAGTACTGGTTGTAACTGTCTTCGGCGGAACCAGGCGGGATTTCGGCCTCGACAATGGTCGCGATGGTCGCGTAGATGTCGATCTGACTGAGAATGCCGCTGAACACATTTCCCGCAGGTACCTTGTTCGGCCAACGGACAACGAATGGAACTCGATGCCCTCCTTCCCAGAGATCGCGTTTGAGGCCTCGCAACGGACCCATGCTGCGATGCTGGAAGTTCTGGATGCGATCGTAGGCATAGTGCTCAGGGCCATTGTCGGCCGTGAAGATCACCAGTGTGTTTTCTGCGAAGCCGCCCTCCTGCAAAGCCCGCAAGATGCGGCCCACGGTGTCGTCGGTCTGAGTGACAAAATCGCCGAATCCACCTGCCTTCGATTTGCCCACAAAATCCTGAGTCGGCACGATGGGGGCATGCGGCGAGGTGAAGGGAAAGTAGAGGAAAAACGGCTCGTCCTGCTTCTGCTCACCGATCCATTCCACGGCTTTCTCTGTCAACTTGGGCATGACGGCCCAGAAGTCCCAGTCCTTCACTGATGGCCCCGGCCGCGCCTCCCACGAGCCTTCGGCTGTCGGTTTGGGCGTGGAGAGCGGCACGGTTGGTTCGGTGATGACTCGGTCGTTTTCGAACCACGCATAGGGTGGGAAGTTTGGCACATCGTCGCCGAAGTAATAATCGAACCCATGCGACAACGGTCCGCCAGAGATTGGCTTGCTCCAGTCGAAAGCGTTTGGCGCGAAACCGCCCGGTGCATTTCCCGCCCCTTTGGCTGGCGTGGCTCCTGGCCGTTTGATGGTATTCCAGTCCCAGCCCAGATGCCATTTACCGATACACGCCGTCTTATACCCCTTCGTTTTCAGCAACTCGGGCAGGGCGGTTCGTTCGGCGTCCAGGACCGGTTGATCGAACGAATTCACGATGCCATGAAACTTGCGCCAATGATACCGTCCATGCAACAGTGCGTAACGGCTGGGAGTACACACGCCCGACGAACTATGCGCGTCCGTAAACCGTGCCCCCTG
>CAIWEX010001169.1 GCA_903911795.1 uncultured Schlesneria sp. | reverse complement strand
TCAATGACAGTCTTCGCGGAAAGATGATCCGATGCGCGTTGAATCCAGGCTTCCTGACGCAAGTCCTAACAAATCAACAGCTTTGATATGCGCTGGCCTTGTGACAAGTTGGAATTGAAAATCCTTGCAAAACAGTGAGAAAATTTAATGTACCCAAGAGAAATCCGGCACCGAGGTGAATCCGGAGGCCGTCGCAATTCAACATTGAATCTCGACCGTGAGAAAACCCCGTTTGAGCATTGGAAAAAGGACATTATCTCAAGAGAATCGCCAACATTTTTTCCCATTGGCGAGGGGGAGCTCGCGAGAATCGAGATTGGGCCGGGATCAATTACGCTGCTTGGCGGAGCACCGGGGGCGGGTAAGACTGCTTTCGTGATGCAAGCTGCGATTGATGCCCTGCGACTGTCACCAGCGTTGCGGGCGCTGGTGGTGAATGTAGAGATGTCGCCGGGGGTATTATTCGACCGTCAACTGGCGAGGTTCTCGGGGGTTGACCTGACCACAATTCGCTATCGACGTTTCGATCGGGTTCACGGAACCGGAAAGCCGCCGGGGTAACGTGAAGCTCGCTTCACTCGACTGCGTGAAGTTTCACGTCATTTCTGTGTGAAGCGTACTTCACATATCCCATAAGGGGCTTGCCGCTCCGCTTGGGATGAGAAGCCCAAAGACAGATGATTGACCGGGAACTTCACCGCCCCGTGCTGGTGGTCATTCGGCACCATCCGAAGTACATTTGCGACATCATCCATGATTCACGCCATCAAACATCGAAGGAATGAAGCGATGAAAGCCACTGAAGCGAAGCTACTCGATTTCTTGAAGAAGTCGCCGCAGTTCGTCATTCCGATTTATCAGCGCACCTACTCATGGACAGAGAAAGAATGTCGCCAACTGTGGGACGACATCGTGCGCTGCGGAAGCAGCAACAAGATCGCCGTCCACTTCGTCGGCTCGATCGTTTATATCGAGAGCGGCCACGGACAAATCACGGTTCAGTCCCCAATGCTCGTCATTGACGGCCAACAGCGTTTGGCGACAGTGTCGCTGTTGTTGGCTGCACTCTCCATAGCGGTCGCAGACAGCGAGCCGTTCGACGGCTTCTCACGCCGAAAGATCAAGAACTATTACCTGCTGAACCCGGAAGAATCGGGCGAGCGACACTTCAAGCTCTTGCTTTCGCAAACCGACAAAGCCACTCTCACTGCCATCGTTGGAGACGGTGAGGAGCCGCAGCAACCATCCTTCCGAATCAAGGCCAACTATGAATTGTTTCATAAGTGGATTGCGGAAGGCACGGTTGAACTCGCCACTCTCTGCAAGGGGCTGGCGAAGCTGGTCGTTGTCGACATCGCGCTGACCCGCGATCAGGACAACCCGCAACTCATCTTTGAGAGTATGAATTCCACAGGAAAAGTGTTGAGTCAGGCCGATCTCATCCGCAATTTCATCCTGATGGGGCTGGAGCCGGTTCTGCAAACTCGGCTCTACGAACAGTTCTGGCGTCCAATGGAATTGGATTTCGGACAGGAAGCCTACGGCACACACTTCGACAGCTTCATGCGGCATTACCTCACGGTCAAAACGGGCGAGATACCGAACATCAATGCCGTATACGACGAGTTCAAAGGACATGCGAGAATCTCACGGGCGGATGCCGCAGATGACAAAAGCCACATCGAACACCTCGTTCGTGAGATTCGAGACTATGCTCGACATTTCTGTGCGATGGCGTTAGGTACTGAACCCGATGTCGATCTCCAGCTCGCCTTCCAGGATCTGCGCGAACTGAAGGTGGATGTCGCCTATCCGTTCCTACTGGAACTGTATCACGACTACAAACACAAGCTGCTGTCCAAGAAAGACTTGTTGGCGAGTGTGCGGCTGATCGAAGCGTATGTATTCCGCCGTGCCATCTGCGCAATTCCAACAAACTCGACAAACAAGACGTTTGCCACGTTTACGAAGGCTCTGAAAAAGGACCGCTATTTCGAGAGTATTCAGGCACACTTTTTGAACCTACCATCGTATCGTAAATTTCCGAACGACGAAGAGTTTCGCAGGGACTTACACACCCGCGACCTCTACAATTTCCGCAGTCGCAGCTACTGGCTGCGTCGGTTGGAAAATCACGGCCGTAAAGAACGAGTTTCAGTTGGTGAATACACCATTGAGCACATCTTGCCACAGAACGAAAACCTTTCGTCAGAATGGCGTGAAGCGTTGGGAACGGACTGGAAACGCATTCAAGAGAATTATTTGCACACTCTGGGTAATTTAACGCTCACGGCCTACAACGCCGACTACAGCGACCACTCGTTCACCGAGAAACGCGATATGCCAAATGCCCCAGAGAAAGGGCTAAAGCAGAGTCCGCTCTGGCTCAATCAGGGTTTTGGCTCGTTGGCGGCCTGGGACGAAGCCGCGATAAAGGCCCGTGCGGATAGACTCGCTAAGCTTGCCCTAAGCGTTTGGTCCGGCCCCGCGCTACCTCCAGACATTTTGAATGCCTACCGTCCAAAAACTGATCCGGCAACGGAATACTCCATCGAAGATCATCCGTTCCTTCTCACGCCAAGCATACGTCCGTTGTTTGAAGCCTTTCGCAAAGCGGTGGTGGCGCTCGACCCGTGTGTGAGCGAGGAATTTCAAAAGTGGAAAGTTGCCTACAAAGCGGAGACCAACTTTGTTGATGTGTCTCCACAGGTCAAGCGGCTGAAGCTGGCGCTCAACATGCGATTCACCGATCTGAATGATCCCAAAGGGATTTGTAAAGACGTGTCAGGCGTGGGTCATTTTGGGAACGGCGATGTAGAAGTCGTTTTGTCTCGAATGGAAGACCTGCCGTACGTGATTGGACTGGTCCGGCACTCTCTAGAATTGCAACACGGCAATGACAGTGACGCATGAACGATTAGAAACAGGTTTTGGGTACTTATGCGGGATTCCGGAAGTCGCTCAGCGGGTCTGCCGTCTGACTGAGTCAAATCGTTTCCACCAAAGTCATCTGAATCACACAATTCATCAAAATTGGACGTTTTCCGAGCGTTTGTGTATCATCTGAGACACCATGCACAGCGAACAACCAATCACTGACGCATTAAGGCAAGCGATCGGAACCAGCGCGTTATCGATCAAAGCACAGGAACGAGAAACGGGCGTATCTCGACAATCGATGATGCACTTCATGCGAGGGACGCGAACGCTTCGACTCGAGATCGCCGACAAGCTGGCGACGTTCTTTAAACTGGACGTTCGACCGGCAACAGGCAACGCGACGACGAAAGCCCCAACGAAGCGAACGGAAAATTGACATGGGTTCTGTCTTTAAAAAAAACAGTGACTCGACCGCTACCCGCCGGGGCGGAACTTTTCACGAAGCGAGGGGAACAATTCGCCAAGTGGAAGCCGACCAAGGGGCGGGCGAGAACCGCGAAGGTGACAACCGGGAAGGATGGTTCACTTCGGATCGTCGAAGAGTCTGCGACGTACATCGCCAAGTTTCGAGACGGCTCGGGGGTTGTTCGGGAAGTCTCGACCGGGTGCCGAGACGAAGATGCCGCCCGCAGCGTGTTGGGGAAACTGGAACGCCGGGCGGAACTGGTTCGAAGTGATGTGATCTCGTCCGCCGAAGCCTCGACCGCTGATCATCAGGGAACGCCGATTGCCGATCACTTCGGGGCTTACCTGACTCACCAGCAAGCAAGCGGAGTCTCGGCGCGCCACCTGGCCGACTTGGAACGGATCGGGAACCGGATGTTCCGGGAATGTTCGATTGGAACCTTGCGAGATGTTCGCCCCGAAGCCGTCGAACTCTGGTTAGCGAATCAGCAAGCAAAAAAGATGTCAGCACGAACGCGAAACATTCACCTGCAAACGTTGCGAGGGTTCTGCAAGTGGTCGACCGAAACCGCTCGACTGGCTTCAAACCCACTGGCTCGGATCGTCAAAGCAAACGAGCAAGCCGACCGTCGACGGCAACGCCGGGCGATGACCGAGGCCGAGTTGGTCAAGTTGCTCGAAGTGGCAAGGTGGCGACCGCTGGCCGAACTTGGTCGAGAAACGCTGGCCGTGGATGGAAGCGAAGCCGAAGCGACCGGCAAACGCCGCAAACGCTCGAACTGGACTTTTAAGCCGTTGATGTTCGAAGGCCTGCGGCAGGCTGTCGAACGGGCTCGGGAAAAGCTGGCCGAGAAACCGGAAACGATTGCCGAACTGGAACGGGTTGGCCGTGAACGGGCGCTGATTTACAAAACCATGGTTCTGACCGGATTGCGAAAAGGGGAACTGACTTCCCTGACCGTGGGGCAATTGTCGCTCGAAGGGGCGATGCCGTTCGTGGAACTGGCCGCCGCCGATGAGAAGAATCGGCAAGGCTCGACAATTCCCCTGCGTGGGGACCTGGCCCAAGATTTGAAGCTGTGGCTGTCGGATCGTCCGAAGCCGTCGACGCTTCGCCTGCGGGCTGATCAAGCGACTCTCGACAGCAAGCGACCGCTGTTTGTGGTTCCCGAGGCGTTGGGGAAAATTCTCGACCGAGATCTTCTCGCCGCCGGGATTGCGAAAAGGGATGACCGGGGGCGAACGATCGACGTGCACGCCTTGCGACACTCGTTCGGAACCTTGCTGAGCAAGGGGGGCGTTTCCCCTCGAACGGCTCAAGCTGCGATGCGACATGGTTCGGTCGACCTGACGATGAACGTTTACACGGATCCGAAGTTGCTCGACGTTTACGGGGCGATGGAAGCCTTGCCGACGCTGAACCTGACCGGCTCGACCACGCATCAACGGAATTCGATGAAAGCGACCGGGACGGATGATCAAGACGGGATGTCTCACATAAGACATTCTGTCAATTCGCTTGTACCAGTGCTTGCACCAAAAATTGGCCAAGGGGGGCAATCTGTGGCAATTGCTGACAACGGATCGGAGGACGCTGATTTGTTTTCGGTTGGGTTGGCATT
>CAIWEX010001168.1 GCA_903911795.1 uncultured Schlesneria sp. | reverse complement strand
TCGTCAGCATTAACTCACCTGAACAGCGGAACCCCCATTGTTCCAGAAAATCGTGTATTTCAGAACGAACTTCCTGGAATCGTTCCTCTGTTTCGATCTGGATCCAGACCTCATCCGCGGGCAGGACGTTCAGATTCTGAACCAGTGAATCGTGCTGTCGAATCTTCCTCGACAGATTCCAAAGATGTTCCGTGGGCAAGCCACTCACGATATTGCACAAGCCGGTAAGCAGTCGGTTGGCAACGGCCTGGTCGACCTCGTCTGTAAACTCTCCCGCAAACCAGCGTTGACTCAATCCATAGCTGATCATGCTGGCTGCGTCGGCCATCGCAGCATCGGTCCACTGACATCGAATCTGCATGAATCGTCGCCACAACCCAAGCAACTCATCCCACGAACGTAATGCGAAAGTGTCGGGGTGACTGTCAGCAGCAAACGCATCAACCGTCTGTTCGAAAACGGCGATTCGCTTTTCCATGCTTCGCAGTCGGCCCCAACCGCACCTGACGATGCGAACCATTTGAAAGAATTCACTGACGCGACCTTTTCTCCAGCTTCGCCATTGAGGCATTGTGACGTCGGTTGCAGTGGCATCAGCACCTACGAATTGATTAAACGCACTTGCCAGAAATTCACCACAAGGTGCGGCACGAAGGACGGCATGAATGTTCGTCAGGTTATAGTAGAGTCGCCCGCCATGCGTTCCGACGATGTTGCGGAGCGGATATTCCATGAAATCGATCCGCTCCATCGAAATGCCAAACGCGATACCAAGATTGCGAAAGTAATGGTAATAGCCGGTTGAGGCGATCGAGTACAAAAGTGGAGTAATGGGCGCCGGGAAGTTCTCGTTGACGTTGGCATTCGACCAGACGGTCGTTGTCGGTCTGGCCTCGATCGTCGTGATTGGTCGACTTTGCACCAAGTGCACTTTCCCGTCCCAATCAACTACCCATTCAATATCCTGCGGATGCTGAAAGTGTTTTTCGAGAGCACGCCCCACTTCAGCCAACTGGCCAATGTGTGCATCATCAATCGTTGCGGCAGGTTCTTCCGGCATCGCCGCCATGTCGAATCGCCAGCCGCTTTTCGAGATCGACAAGCGGATCGGGCTGACATCTCCTGAGACGAGTGCGTCTCCCATCCCCTGACAGTACTCGACGAGCATTTCGCCGGATCGTCGCAAATGCAGATTTTGCGTGAACAGAACCCCGGCGAATCGTGCATCGACCTGACGCTGCACGATCACTCCCATTCCCTCAAGGTTGACATTCCGCGCGAGTTGATAGGCGAGCGAACGGTGGGACCAGTATGAGGCCCAGCACCGTTTCACCGCATCAAGCATTTCTTCGACAGTCCGAACGTCCAGAATCGAATCAAGTTGCCCCGCGAAGGCTGAAGTACCCGAGTCTTCGCCACATGCAGAACTACGCACAACGACCGTTCCGAGTTCGAGCAGTGGAGATGTCGCGAGGATGATCGCTTCGCGAACCCGAACCGGAAACTCGGCGTTCATGAACGATGCCTGGATTTCGCTCGCAGCGCGGGCCGTCGACTTCGGGTCATCAGCGGAAATCCCATGTCGTTGTGTGTCGATGAACTCGTTCAGTCCATTCTCAGCGAGCATGGCCTGAAAGCAATCGTTCGTGATCACGACCGCTGCCGGAACCTGAAAGTTCAGCCGCAACATGGAGGCCAGGCGTACGGCTTTCGCACCATGTAGTCGGTGATCGGCCACGTCATTGAGTGGTGTCACAAACGGCGACGTTGCAGATGTGATTACAGATTCCATGGGAATTCGATTCGTTCTGTCGGTCGTACAAAACACTGTCTGAGACCCAGACCGGAACGATCATTATCGCGCCACTTCATGCCGCCCTCGCCTTCAAGCCAATCATCACGAACAAAAGATTGAACGCCCAATGAATGGTAGCTCCGAAGAATACGACCAGGATCCAACTCAGCAGAGGCACGGGAACAAATATTGCCGCAGCAATCAAACCACCGAGGATGGAATCGATTTGATCAATGAAAAAGCACGAGGCGCGAGCAACGGGATGACGTGGTGCGGCACCGGGTTCGACTTCCCAGCGCCGCTTGAGAAACGAATTCGGAAATTCTCCAATCATGAAGCCAAATCCCGCCCAGCATCCAAGCCAGAAATACCCCATCAAGGACATCAACCAGAGGTTGTCAGGCGGCAATCCGAAAGATTCGAAGAGTATGCGCATAACAACGAATGCTGAACCGACAGCGGGGACCATGACCACAAAGCCACGCAGAGTCTTGTTTTCGCCCAAAATGCGATGGCCTTGAAAGGTTCGTCCACCATCAATCGCGATGGCAAATCGTTTCGACCAGGCCGTTTTGTACCACACGGTCTGAACAATCCCTGCCAGGACAAACGAGACAAGCACAAATCCAGCGCATGTGATCGGTTCCGGTGAGTTCATTCAATCGCGCCTTTATCGATGATTGCCTCCGTTAGAAACGGTAACCGGTCTGGTCGCGATTCTGAAACAACAGAACTTCAGCACGCACACTCTTGGCCGCGATGATCCACTTCCACCAGCGAATCGTATTTCGTGGTTGATCGTTCAATACGTGTAAATGATAGCCCGGCAGTTGCGGATACATGTGATGAAGGCTGTGGGCATCCATGTTCAGCAGGATCAGACGGGCAAACCAGGTTGGGAACAGCAATGAGCGTGTAAAAACGTCCTGCCCCGCTGGTGGATACCGCTCCACTTTTTCTCCCGCAGCGAGAGTCATCGGAATGTGAGTGTGCTGACTGAGAATCAAAAGATCCTCCAGTGCAAAGCTGATCCAGACCCCGAGTCCGACGAACCTCAGAACAGTCCACCACCCAATCAACCCGACGAGCGTGGCATAGACGGCAAGATACAGCGTTACGTCGAAGACAATGACACGGCGTTCCGTGGAGCGAGGAAAAAGTCGCCACAAACGAATGACATTCCAATAGTTATTGACGCGGTACAACGTGGCAAACAGCGGAATCCACAGCCACCAGCAAGTGTTGATGACGATCCGTTCGATGAGTTGCAGACGACGCGGCACCAGTGACTCGGTCGTCATGTCCAAATCCTGCCAACCCGTCCAGTAGTGGTGCTTCGCATGCACAATTCGCCAGCAATCCGCCGGAATGAACGCCATCAACCCCGCCAGATGTGCCCCCCAGACGTTCAATCGGCGAGTTCGAAACAACGTCTTATGCCCAGCCTCATGCAAGACCGCAAACCACTGGATCAATGCAAGTGCGAGCAGGAACTGACCAGCCAGCCAGATCCACACAGACGGCAGCGACGAAAGCCATACCGAGAAAACAGTCAACCCGATTGCAAACACCAGATAAAAAAAGCCAGTCAGATCCCGTGGTTTAAGTTTTTCGAAATCAATTCCGCGCGGACCTTCCTCGCATAGAATCTGCGAATCTGATTCCGTCTGCGAATGGCCCACTGTCATCGACTGATTCTCCTGCGACCCCACATCATTTGCGTCCCATCGAAACGTGACCATGTTGGACATGCGAACTCATCGTATCGCACTTGACGGATAAGTTTTCGAAAAGTGATTCGGCAACATCGCTCCGTACGTCGCCAATAGCGAGGAGGCAACGATCGCGAGGACCACAAAAATCAAATACGTCTTCAGGCCAGGTTTGCGAACTTTCCACGTCGACACCATTGCCAGGCACAATCCGACAATGGTGCTTCCCATGGCCCAGCGGAACCACGTCTCTCCCAGAAACCCACATAATGCGGCCGCAGGCAAGGCGAGCGCCACGTAGGTGGCAGGAAGTCCCGTATAGTAGCGAATCGCCATCGCACCCGATGGGTCCACGGGTTGCCTCACCTCAAGTCCGACAACTTCGAAGTAAGCCACTCGCCACACGACGCACAGGGGAAGGCAAACGAGAATCAGAACTTCAACGAGTGAATTCATTCCGACGCAGTAGAGCATGGCTGCGGGGGCAAAGCCAAATGCACACGCGTCAACCAGCGAATCGAGGATTCCACCAAACCGCTTCTGCTCTTCGGTTCGGGCGAGTGCTCGTGCAACAAACCCATCAAACAGATCAATGATACCGCAAGCTATCAGAGCAATGAGGGCCAGGCCCGTAAGACCGTTCATGGCCAAAATCACACTGCCAAAGGCTGCGATCAGCGAGACCAGCGTTAAGCCGTTTGCGGCATCCCAAAATCGTTGCATCGTAGTCACATCCTATTGTTGACCAGCACGAGCCTCCAACCCCATCACTCACATATCCCCCATCATTCCTATCATTGCTTCCTGGCCCTCTCCTGTCATGAGCCATGCTGCGCGACTGCAAATTCCGCTTCGATCTGGGAAATAATCTCTTTTGCTGTATCCGTCTGATCCACGTATTTTGGCGGAAGTATTTCCAACCGAATTTCGCCGGGACGCACATCAAACAAACTCCGCGCTCGAGGCAGGATCTGCAGAGCCCCGTGAATGATGATTGGTTGCAACGGGTATCCGGTCTGTTGCGACAGAACCGCAGCACCACGACGAAACGGCAACAGACTCGTTGAGCGAGTCCCCTCCGGAAAAACGACAAGCCATTTGCCTCGTTCCAGCAACTGGCGGCCTGAAGCCAGACTTTCCGCGACCGGCGGTCCCTGAACGTCGGATTGAGGTGAAACGGGGATACATCCCAGTTTGCGAAGAACATTCGCGAGGCACCAAAAGCGAAAATACTTCGGGTTCACCATGAACGAAATCGGTCGGTCGAGTGCAGCCACGAGCGCCAGTTGATCAAACCAGGAGGAATGATTGGCAACTATGATCGCACTGGCGGAACCGCACAGATTCTCCTGGCCGGTAACAATCACCTTGACGCCAAAACCTCGCAGCGAAAGCCGTACGGCCTTCTGCAACCGACTTCTGAATCGTTCTTCGGTTTCCGTCCGATCAAAGAATGGCAAGAGGATGAGATAATAAAAGAAGCTTGCGTAGTATCCGGCAAAGCCAGTGGCGCGACGCAAAAGTGCTTGCATTCCCGCGAACTCCTTCTGGCCAAGAACCTCAGCTCAAACCGAAATCAACGCCGCAATGCAACAATACGGATATCAAGGCATATAACATATGCCGCAGACAAAGTCGGTGCCCCGCAGAACGATCGCTGTCACGCTCGGTCAAGAAGTCAAAAAGACTTGCCTGATCAGTCGAAAACGCGATTTCATCCCTGTCGCAGTGCATTGGCGAAATCGCGACTTAAATATCACGGACATTTTTTCGAAATCGGGAAGTGCTGTCGTGATTTTTCAAGACTTGAGAGAATCCCGTTGAATTCGCCCAATTGTGACTGCGATTGGGGGGGCATGGCAGACCATGGTAGACGCGAACTCGCAAACGGCTTTCTTCACGCGGAGCGTGAAGGCTACTTTGGAAGGCAAACAATCGAGGGCTCGACAACATGTTCCAGCCTCGCAAATTTCTTCCAGGTTTGTTCTGTGTCGATGATTCTTCATTCTGGACGGAAGTAATCGTGTGTGACATCATCGGAACCCGTGCAAAAGACACTCTTCAATCCTCAATGTCGCTGAGAATTCAATATGAAGTTTTTTCCACTGTTGGCAGTCTTCCTGTTCCTGCTCACCCCTGCCTCACCAGCATCTGCGGCCGACGCTAAACCACTGAAGGTTTTCATCCTTGCCGGTCAGTCCAACATGGAAGGGCAGGCCGTCACGGATCTGGAAGGGAAGGACTACAACGATGGCAAAGGGACGTTGCGATTCCTGTTGAAGGACCCCAAAAAAGCGTCGCTCGTCAAACACCTCGCGAAGCCGGATGGAGGCTGGGTGGTGCGCGACGACGTCTGGTGTCGGTATCAGCGGGAAAACGGGCCGTTGCTGGCAGGTCCGCTGTCGATGGGGTTCAGTGTTTACGGCGACCGCCATCACTTTGGCCCCGAACTGCAGTTCGGACATGTGCTGGGAGATCACTTTGAAAATCCAGTCCTGCTGATCAAAACGGCCTGGGGTGGCAAGAGTCTGTATCAGGATTTCCGGCCTCCTTCATCGGGTGGCCAAGTTGGACCGTACTACACCAAAATGATTGCGCAGGTTCGTGAAACGCTGGACAACCTGAAACGAGATTTTCCGGCCTACGATGGACAGGGTTACGAACTGGCAGGGTTTGTCTGGTATCACGGATGGAATGATGGCGTCGATCCGAAGAATGCCGTTCCTCAGTACGAGCAGAACCTCGTCAACCTGATTAACGACGTTCGCCAGGAATTCAAGGCCCCGAAATTGCCCGTCGTCATCGGCGAATTGACTGGTCCCTGGGTTGAAGCTCCCGGTGAATGGACAACGCTGCGAAACGCTCAACGAAAAGTGGCGGAACGTCCGGAATTCCGGGGGAACGTCCTGTTTGTCGAAACGCATGATTTTGTCCGGAAGCCGGAAGAATCACCCAACCCAACTCACGGTCATCACGAATTTGGCAATGCCGAAACATACTTTCTGGTCGGTGATGCCTTAGGCAAAGGGATGGTCACACTGCTGACACCTTCAGTCTCGAAGGCCGAGGCACAACTGCCGCAGCCTACGTCGCGGTCCGATCGCAATCTCGAAGGCTGGACAATTCGCGTGGATGACCGACTACTCGGCGAATCTGCAGACGCACCACTCGGAGCACGTGCCTTGAGGTTTCTGGAAGCCAAACTCGTCGAGATCAAGGCGGTTGTCCCGGCTGAACGGCTGAAGGACTTGCAGCAGTTCACGATCGTCCTCGACCTGAACTGTGGAAACCTGGGAGCGATGCAATATCACCCCGATGCGGGCTGGCTGAAGGCACATGGTTTTCCCATCGAACTGGCGAAATGTGTGCACTTGCCTCGCGCTGCAGACGTAGCAACTCGGCGCAACATCAACGAGCAACCGTGGGTGATCCTGCACGAACTGGCTCACGCATTCCACGACCAGAAGCTGGATTTCGATGAGCCACGAATCATGGCTGCCTATCAGAAATTCAAGCAGAGTGGTCACGGCGACGCGGCACTGCTGTACAACGGCAAGCGAGTCAAGCACTATGGCTTGACCGATCAGAAGGAGTTCTTTGCCGAGATGACCGAGTCTTATTTCGGCGTCAACGACTTCTTTCCATTCAATCGCGCGGAACTTCAAGAAGCCGAACCCGAACTGTTTCAGCTTCTCAAAGAAATCTGGAGTTCACCCGAGAAGCGTTGAGCTACGGAACGAGTTTCTGCTGCAGTACCACGGCACCCTTCTCGTCGCGCACCTGGGCTCGGACGAGGGGTGGGGTCTGTTCCCAGTCGATTTCGATGCCACCGAAATTGACATCGAAAAAGGTCAAACCAACTCGGTACCGGTTGATTTCGTTCGCAAACCGAACTCCAGCCTTCGTGATATTACCACTCGGGGCATTCAGACTGCTCGACGTCACTTCGGTGATCGGATAGCCGATCCCGAATTCATCGGCTGGCAACCGCATGACCTCGGCCAGATGCCGATCACCACTCAGCAGGACTACTCCCCTGGCCTTCGTATCGCGAATCAATTCGAACAGTTTCTTACGTTCGAGCGGAAAGTTTCCCCACGATTCTGAGCCATGTTCGGTCGGCAGGATCTGGACTCCTGAGCAGATCAGCCGCAGTTCGGCGGGAACCTTCAGTTGCTGCGCCAGCCACTTCCATTGAACGTCACCCAGAACTGTCGCTTGTGGATCTTCATTGGGGGCATACGGACCGCGGTACCCGTCCCCAGGTTCTCCCGGCTTGTAACCCTTTTTTAGCGGGCTACGGTGATAACGGGCGTCGAGCAGAATGACCTGAACTCGCTTCCCCGGCGGACCGAAGACAGGCGCATCATAGACCCCCTCCTGACGACGGCGCGGATGATCGGCAGGGACTCGCAAAAAATCGAGGAACAGTTGTTGCGATTCCCGCTTCTTGGGGTACTCGACCCCGGCGTCATTGGCACCGTAATCATGATCGTCCCAGGTCCCGATCACGCGACATGTCTGCTTCAGCTTTTCATAGCCAGGCTGAGCATCCAGTTGTCCCCACTTGCTTTTGAGCAGTGCCATATCTTCAGTATCGCCGTAGATATTGTCACCCAGGAAAATGAACAACTGCGGCTTCATCTCAACGATCGCATCCCAGATCGGTTGCGGCTTGTCTTGCTTGGCGCACGAACCGAACGCGATCCTGCTCAGAACTTGGCTGTCAGCAGGTATCGGCTCGGCTGCAAAAGAGTTGCCGGTGATTGCCAGTAGAGAAAAGATAGTCAGAAATTGAAAAAGCCGTGGTCGACCGGGCGAGCATGTCATGGCGCGGAATCTCACTGAATTGGCGGGGCTTGTCCGTCAGGATGACGAAAGGTGAGGCACTCCCGCCACTTTACGGCGACTTCGATTTCATCGCAAGCGGCGGTGTTCGATGCCAATTGTTCCCCGCTACGTGTCGCCTTCCCCGCGAATACCCGCGAATGTTTTCAGAGGATCGGTTATTTCGCAGTTTGCAGAGGAAGTTAACGCAGGGACGCAGAGAAGAGCAGATATCATCTTTTGGCAATTCGCACGGTGATCTTTCATTCGCATTCGTTGAGACAAGCCATGCATGAAAATGAAATCCGTCGGCAGATTATTCAATCCGCTACGGCGTTCATCGTTCGCATGGTGGCTCCGGCCTACTGGAAATCGCTTACGAAGAAGCATG
>CAIWEX010001167.1 GCA_903911795.1 uncultured Schlesneria sp. | reverse complement strand
TCACGAGTCGTTGTCCGATCCAAGTCCGATCCTTCATCCAGGTGAAGATGCCATCCCGGTGGCTGGGTCGAGCCAACGAATCCCAGAACCTCGACAGGTTGAAACTGGTATCGAGTTCGTAGTTCTCAACGGGATCACCCGTCAGATGGACTCCCAGCAACATTGCGATCTCGGTGTCGACGGCGTCCGCCTTACACACGACATCAGCCAACCCGATGCGAGCGGCATCCTTCGCACCGACCTTTTTTCCAGTCAGCAGCATCGGCAGTGCGGCGGAGACGCCGATCAATCGAGGCAGCCGCTGAGTCCCTCCCCAACCGGGGACCAGGCCGAGTTCTACTTCGGGCAGGCCCAGTTTCGTACGTGGGTCATCGACCACAATGCGATGTTTGCACGCCAGGGCGAATTCAAGCCCGTCCCCCAGGCAGACCCCTGAGATCACTGCGACCGTAGGAACATGCAGAGCCTCCAGTCGACGGAGCAATTCCTGCCCCGCCCAGCAGATTTCCTGAGCGGATTCGGGCGTTGTGAGCGATCCGATAATCTTCAGATCTGCTCCTGCCAGAAATCCGCTGTCTTTACCACTTCGAAAGACGAGTGCCCGCACGGAATCATCGTGCTCGACAGCTCGAATCAATTCGTCGAGATCGTGCATGACGCTCTCGTTGAAAATATTGACAGGCTGATCGGGGACATTCAGGATGGCTGTCATCATTCCATGAAAGTCGCGATGGACATCAAAGTTGGTCAGATGCAGATTGTTCATGATGGTCTCCTGAGCATTCTTGCTCACTTCAGATCCGCCACAGACCCCACCGAACTTGCCTCAGCGGTCCCACGGCCGTTGCATCGCGCCGTATTTCGTGACAAATGACGCAGCGCACAGGCCAGTTCACCACCGAGACAAGCTCGGTGCAGTCAGTAGTCGTTTCCGTTTCTACAAATCGCTTTCGAGCCACATTGCCATCCCCTGGCCTCCGCCAATGCAGAGTGTCGCCAGACCTCTTTTCAGTTTCTTTTCCTTGAGGGCACGCAGCAGAGTCAGAACCAGTCGAGCCCCCGTGGTCCCGACGGGATGTCCGAGTGCAATCGCACCTCCATTCACATTCAGAAATTCCGTCGGAACTTCGCCGATCGCTTTGGATTGTCCAAAGTGAATCCGTGCAAATTCGTCGGATGCAAACGCCCGCTGGCAGGCGATGACTTGGGCAGCGAACGCTTCGTTGATTTCGATCAAATCAAAATCCGATAGCGACATTCCGTGCCGAGTGATGAGCTTGTGCGTCGCATGGACCGGGCCAAGTCCCATTCGACGCGGCTCACACCCGGCCACGGAATAGTCGCGGATGTATCCCAGTGGAGTGATTCCCGACGCCCGGGCTCGGTGCGCGGGCATCAGGACGAGCGCACACGCGCCGTCTGTGATGGGGCAACTGTTGCCCGCAGTGACCGAGCCCGTCGTTGGTTCAAACAATGGCTTCAATTTGGCAAGGGCCTCAATCGTCTGGCCCTTGCGAGGACCGGAGTCCTTTTCGATGTTCGTTCCATCGGTCAGAGCGACTGGGGCCGTTTCACATTTGTAAAAACAGCGATCCCAGGTCTCGATCGCACGCTGATGGCTGAGCAACGCGAAGCGATCCTGTTCCTCTCGGGAAATGTTGAAATCTTTTGCCAGCAGTTCCGCAGTCTGCCCCATGTTCAGGCCGCAGGTAGGATCTGTCAGGCCAAGTTGCAGAGCGGGAATTGGCCGAAGCATCGCGGGACGGAACCGAGTCATGACACGCAGTTTGCCAAAAATGGACTTCTGCCGACTCAAGTCGAGGAGCAGATTTTTCATGCGTGAATCCCACAGCAGTGGGACGTTGGACATCGACTCGGTTCCCCCCGCAACGACGATTTCTGATCGGCCTTCCCGGATTGATTGCCAGGCGGAAACTATCGCTTCCATTCCCGACGCACAGTTCCGATGGACCGTATGCGCAACCCGATCCTGAGGAACACCGGATCGCAAGGCGATCACGCGCGAGATGTTCGCGGTCTCCGGAGGTGATGCGACATTGCCAAAGACCACTTCATCCACTCGATCAGCCGCCAGACCTGCACGCTGCAGTGCGGCTGTCAGAGCAACTCGCCCCAGTTCGTCAGCAGGGACGGTAGAGAGCGGGCCGAAGGCTTTGGCGAACGGCGTTCGCATTCCAGCGACGACGGCCAGCGGTTCGAATTCAGTTTGAAATGTACGAGACATGATGACCTCCTGCACTCACGCGAAGGTCGGATGGTCAGGAACGGATTTCTTACC
>CAIWEX010001166.1 GCA_903911795.1 uncultured Schlesneria sp. | reverse complement strand
TTACCCAGAATGGGTTACGTCAAGAATGATGACGGAACCCCGTTGGGGTACAGGGGGGGAATCGTCCAGACCCAGGGTAGCTCACTTCGTGAGCAACCTTGGGCTTTAAGACGCAACTCCGTTGGAGTTGAATACATTGATAACAGCGATCAATGCCAGATCTCGCCATATCAATCGCTCCGAACGGTAGAGGACATAGCCGTTGCCGCTCCACTCATGGAAATCCCAATTTTAGCCTGCAAGAATGCTTCATAGTGTTGCCCTTTGCCTCCTCAGGAACATCTTGTCGGTAATCCAAATCGGCCAACGCGACTGCGGACATGCCGAGGTGCGGGGAAACTACGATTTCTCAGGAGTCACGCTTCGTTTTCGATAAATTGGCAGCGATGTCGTGTTCGCCGTCAGTAATTCTTTTGCCGTTTTCAAGTCTGTCGTGCTTTCAGGTGAGAGCACAAACCACGACATTGATCGGCAAGCGCGTCCATAGACTGTGCATTCCAGTTCGGGATTAGTTTCGGCACTGCGGCGGTAGACCAATACGGCCAGCGCCAGACCGTATTCCTTCCCTTCCGTGATAAAGATTTCCCCCTGCGGCTTTGCTCGATACAGCGATGACAGCGCTGATTTTTCATCAAAATACGAGCCCGTAATCTTCAAGGAACGGCTACAGCTTCCCTGCCAGACGAAGAATCTCGGAACTTCGGGGCGCGTGGCGTCTGCAACCGAATCTGGCTCTGCCCAGGCCGCGGCACTGATCAGAGTTAACATGCCAAATACTAAGGAACGGACCGCCGTAATTGTCGTCTGGCTTCTCATTGGTATACTCCTGCGAAAGTGTTTCGGATCAATCTTGAACCCGCCACCCTCAAACACGTAAATCAGCCGATTGACCGGACAACGATTTTTGAAGAAATTCAGAAGTCACTCCTTCACTGCCGCGAAACGGTATGCAAGTCATTACTTGGAAAGAACTTCCCATCGCCAATAATCCGCGGGAATTATTGTTGCAGATCGAGCGGGGAGACGAATCGGCCGCTGCGGAACTGGTCCGAATGTATCTGCCCGAGATTCGCCGCGCTGTACGTGTCCGTCTGACGGATCCTCGACTTCGTCGCGTTTTGGATTCTGCGGATGTCTGCCAGTCAGTGTTCGCCAATTTCTTTCTGCGGGTTTCGCTGGGTGAGTATGATCTGGACCATCCAGAAGATCTCGCGGCACTGCTGATCGCGATGGCTCGAAACAAACTGCTCGATCAAGTCCGGCGTTTACAGTCGCAGAAACGGGACCAGCGTCGGATGGTTGTCGACGGTGATCAAGCGATGCAGGGAGTTGTCGATTCAGGCGACAGTCCATCCCGAGTCGTCGCTGATCGTGATCTGATGGCGGAAGTACGCCGCCGAATGAGTACCGAAGAACAGCAACTGGCAGATTTGCGAGCCGCAGGTCTGGATTGGAATGAGATTGCCCAGCAGTTGAACGGAAACGCAGATTCGTTACGAAAGAAGTTGACTCGGGCAGTGGACCGGATTACCCAGGAATTGGGGCTGTCTCAGCTTCAGTGATCCTCCCAGAATCAAAGCAGCGAGCCCCTTGGAATGTTCGAATCCCTGGAAATCTTTTGACAATCTGTCTCGACATTGTGTATCGTTCCCTCACACGGTCCCAGGGTAGGCCATTCAGGCCTGCTGGATTCCCTCGAAATCTACGGTTTTGGGTCATCAGGAGTACTTGCCATGCGGTCGAAACACGAATTCAATAGAACTCGTTTCTGGTCCAGTCTCGGTCTGACTGTCATCCTCAGTTCGGCTCCATTGGTATCACCGTTGATCGCTGCTGAAGAGGCGGTTGAAGCACAAAAGGCGACTGCTCCCCGAGCAAACTTGGCAGATTTCCTGGGCACGCTGTTCGGAGGCTCGACGGCGGAAGTTGCACCAGCGGAAGCAGCACCAGCCGTCCCTGCAGGGCCCGTCGCGAATTTGCCCGGAAGTACTCACAAGCAAATTGGTGATATTAAGATTCGCGGAGTTCGATCGGGTCACCAGTTGCAAACGTTCTGCCTGAATAAGGAAGGGGTCATCTTCGCTGTGGTTGCT
>CAIWEX010001165.1 GCA_903911795.1 uncultured Schlesneria sp. | reverse complement strand
GGCGCGATTGGTTCGAAGGACGGCAGCTACTCTGAAGCCCAGTTTGACCATCCCCAAGGGATGACACTGGTCGGCGACGTTCTGTATGTCGCCGATACCGAAAACCATCAGATTCGAACGATTGACCTCGCGAAGAAAGCGGTCGAAACGCTATCGGGCACAGGGAAACAGGCTCATTTTCGTTCGCAAGGTGGAAAGCTTCGCCAGGCGGAACTGAACAGTCCCTGGGATCTTTGCGTCGTTGACACTGTTCTGTATGTCGCAATGGCCGGTCCACATCAGATCTGGTCGCACAAACTGGGGTCGGCCACGATCCAGCCCTATGCCGGGTCAGGCCATGAAGACATCCGCGATGGAAGTCTGGATTCAGGTGCCCTGGCTCAGCCATCGGGAATTGTGACCGATGGAAAGTCCTTGTTTGTTGTCGACAGTGAAGGTTCGGCCGTCCGCCGGATTTCTACCAAGCCCAAGCAGAGTTTGCTGGATCCCTCGGGCGACATCAAGACAATCGCTGGGACACATGACCTGGCACGCGGACAGAGTCTGTTTGCGTTTGGCGATGTGGATGCCGAAGGAACAGCGGCACGCTTTCAGCATCCCCTGGGAATCGTGTTGCATGAGGGTGGTGCGTTTGTCGCGGACAGTTACAACCACAAGATCAAGTTCGTCGATCTGAAGACTCAAAAGGTGTCAACTTGGGCCGGGACCGGCAAACCGGGAACTGCCTTGGCACCAGTTCAGTTCGCGGAACCTGCGGGAATGACGATTGCTGGTAACAACCTGTACGTGGCCGACACGAACAATCACCGACTGGTCGTCATCAATATGGCAACTAAGCAGGCGACAGAGCTGGTGATCGACGGACTGGCTCCCGCGAAGCCGATCACTGCGGACTTGGCCTCGTTTGAAAGTCGGGAAGTCGCTGTTGATGCTCAAAAACTGGCGGCCGCCGACGGAATCGATTTTCAGGTCGAATTCGCACTGCCGGAAGGTTTCAAGCTGAACCCACTGTTCCCAGTGAAATACAAAGTCGTCACGGACGGGAAACTGGTGGCAGCCGATCTGCAGAATGTTCGGGAAGAAGCAGTCACAGATGGAGACGGAGTCAAATTTAAGGTTCCCGTCACTGCGAAGGCAGGTGCCGGAACATTGATGGTTTCCGTCACCTATGGCTACTGCCGGGAAGGCAAGGGTGGACTCTGCAAGATCGATTCGGTCACTTTCAAAGTCCCGGTAGAACTCGGGGCAGGTGACGCGAAATCGGTCGTGTTGAAAGCATCGCCGAAGTAGAAACTTGATCTTCGCCTTTGTCAGCCTGGTATGGATGCGGTTTACCACAGAGGACACGGAGGGGCACAGAGAGTCATTCAGAGAATGAGAATGCAAGATCAAAATTTGATCGTCGCATTTGTCATTCTCCAGATTTCTCTGGCTTGCGTTTCCCTCAGTATTCCTCTGTGCCCTCCGTGGTAAATTCTCTTCAGCTTTCCTTCGCCGTTTCACCGGGTGCCGCAGGAGTTGAAATTGCCGTCAACGCGGTTGCAATCTCTTCAGCGGTGGCAATTTGCCTGCTGATCAGCAATCGCGTTAACACGGTCAACCGGTTACGGATTTCTTTGTTATCCGCTTCCAGTTCCTTGAGGCGAGTTTCGACGCTTACATTGGTGCGAGATTGTTCGTCGCGCATCCAGTTGAGTCGATGACTGAGTTCCTCGGCCATGAAGCCTGCCATTGCATCACCTTCAATTCACGTAATCGACGCCGCGCGATCCAGCGACCATTTCGCCAATCACCCAGCTTGGACTTCCTGCCCGACGTAGATCGTCCTGAACTGCATCTGCAAACTGAGGTCGGACGATCAACGTAAATCCAATTCCCATGTTGAACACGTGATACATCTCTTCTCGATCGATTCCACCGAGCCCTTGCAGCCACGTGAACAGCGCCGGAACCTGCCAGGTCGATCGATCAATCTTCAGTCGGCAATCGTCCGGCAGAAATCGTTCGATGTTGTCCTTCAGTCCGCCCCCGGTGATATGAGCCAACCCCGAGACGACGGAATTGGGGTGATGCGATTTCAGAACTCCCAGGATCAACTTCGGATAGAGGCGTGTCGGCTCCAACAGGACCTCGCCGACCGAACGTCCGAGCTCTGCGATTGGACTGTCGACCTTCAGTCCTGCTAAGCCAAACACGACCCGACGGATCAAGCTGTAGCCGTTGGAGTGGAAACCACTGGAAGGGACACCAATCACGACATCGCCCGGCCGAATCGCTTTGCCATCGATCAGTTGCGATCGTTCCGCCACGCCAACGCAGAAACCAGCCATGTCGAAATCGCCGGGAGCGTAAATGTCGGGCATGATGGCCGTTTCGCCACCCAGCAGGGATGCTCCACATTCGACACATCCATCGCTGACCCCCTTGACCAGCGCTTCACACAGATCGGGGTCATCCTTGGACATCGCCAGATAATCCAGAAACAGCAACGGTTCTGCACCCATGCACAGAACATCGTTCACCGACATGGCGACAAGATCGATTCCCACGGTATCGAACCGGTTGACCAGTTGAGCGACTTTCAGCTTCGTCCCAACCCCGTCAGTACCGGAAACGAGAACCGGGTCGTCATAGCTGGCAACTCCCGGTCGGCTGCTGTGGTTCAGTCGCATTAATCCGGCAAACGCATCCGCCAGCGGGATAACCCGAGGAGTGTGCGTCCGTTGCATCAACGACGGAAGTCGTCGCATCGACTCATCGTAAAGTTCCAGATCAACTCCGGCGGACTTGTAGTTCACATTCGACATGGAAAGATTACTTTTGGCGCGAGGAAAACAGTTGCCGGGCAGCCGATCCAGACTGCCGGGATGAACAGGCAGGATGATACCGGCACCTACCAACAATTCACAGGTGTGGCGATGTTCGGTGCGAGGTGCCCTGTTCGGCGCGGGTCTCCTGACCCCGCCGAAACGCCCGACCG
>CAIWEX010001164.1 GCA_903911795.1 uncultured Schlesneria sp. | reverse complement strand
TTCATTGATGCTGCGCCCCCTGCGCGCTGAATGAGTTGCGTCGACCTGTCATCAAGTTACCAGGATGAGATATCCAAAGTAGTTCCCCCGCACCTTGGGGTGCAAACGTAGGGGAGGAACTCTGTTAAATGATTGGGCATGTTCGCGGGCGCGTCGGCCGATCTGGTATTGATACCGACACGATGTTCCTCAGGAGGCCCAAAGGGCCAGTAGTTCACCCAGCCAGGGCCCTGCGGCCCTGGAATTATTCTGATACGTGTTTCCTGTGGACCGCGGTGCGAAGCCCCAGAATCATCAAGACTCCCACCGCCATCATTCCTGATGCGAACCAGTAGGGATAGGCGATTTCCATCCCTTGCAGAGACAGCCCTGCGAGCGGTCCCAGGATTCGGGCGAGTGACGACATGCTCTGGCCGATTCCGAGAAGTTCGCCCTGTTCGTCGGCACCCGATGTCAGTGATAGCAAGGAAAGCAACGATGGTGTTGCAGCGGAGTATCCAACGACGACAATTGGCAAGACTCCGATCAGCAGTGGAATCGATGCCTGAAACGAGGCGACGCCGATCAGCAGCAGTCCCAATGTCATCAGAACGACACCCGCCAGGCCCATCCGAAATTCACCCAACTTAGGAATCAAACGCCTGACCAACAGTCCCTGGCTCAGCGTCAGGATGAATCCGATGAACGCAAATACCAGGAAGTTCCCCTGATCGCTCATTCCACCACGGGATGAACCAGACACGAAGGCAGCACCGAGCAGCGGCCCGAACGTGAAGCCGATTCCAAATGCCGCACCGATCAAGGCCATCCCCTTGCCGCGTGACTTTTCGTCGGTGCAGTCCGCGATATAGGCCTGAGCCGTCGAAATCGTCGCACCGGAAATCCCGGCACCAATGCGAGTCACAAACAGCCAGACGAGCGGACTGAGACCCAGAATCGGTCCGTTATTCCCCAACTGAGTCACCACGGCAAACAAGAAGTACGACACCGTTGATCCGGCTAGCCCAACCAGCAGCACAGGTCGGCGTCCAATCCTGTCCGACAACCGGCCCCACAGCGGTGCGAAGAGAAACTGCATTGCAGAAAACGATGCCATCAGACAGCCGAGAATCGCACCGCGTCGCCAGTCATGAGTCCCCTCGGCAACGGCTGTCCCACCAATGTGACGTGTCAGGAGAGACAAAGTGCTCTCAAACTGTGCGAAGGCGAATGTTGTCAGAAAAATCGTCGCCAGAATCAGGGCGTGCGATCCTCTCGTCATTGCTCGCAGTCCTGCCGCGACATTGAACAGGCCCGTGCGCGCTCTTGGAGTTTCCCCGCGTTTGAGCGATTCGGGCAGTCCCTTCAGCCCGTACAGGAACGCAAGTAGTGACAGCACGGCCGCGACGTATCCCGGCGCCGCACTGGGAGCGATCGACTGAGTTGCACTGGCGATTTGTGAGTCAACAAGGAAATGGTCACCGTAACGGGGAAGTAACGGCATGACGATGCCGAATCCGAGCAGATCAATGAACACCGTTACGAAAATGACGAGCAATGGCTTACGGGACGAAGGAGCAGCGGTCGTTTCAGCGGTCACGAGGGCGGGCTTTCTTTTGGGGCGTCAAATTCTGGATTTGTGAGATCGTTGATTTTAGACATATCCGGCTGCGAAAAACACTGTGTTGGTCAAATCTCGATCGGCCCGGTTGTGGTTGGCAATCTGTGGCACCCCAGAGGCCTGCCAGGTCGTAGGGAAAAAGAAGTGAAGAGCAGACCTTCGGTCGTCGGTTTCGGCGGGGTCGGGAGACCCGCGCCGAACAAAGCCTATGTGATTTGCCTGGAATGCACTATGAAATTGTTCCCCTGAACTTCCCAATGTGCTGGCTGTTTCCGCAGTCTCTCTTTCAGCCAACCTCGCTAACCTATAGAATCCACTGTCCAGTCACGGGACCCGAAATCGGTCCGGCTCGTGATTTTTGATTTGACTCACCTTCCGTTCGTGCCTGATTTCTCCATGTTTGATCAACGATACATCCGAAATTTCTCGATTATTGCTCATATCGACCACGGCAAAAGCACGCTGGCGGACCAGTTGCTGCTGAAAAGTGGTGCGATTACCCAGCGCGAATTTCGCGAACAACTGCTGGACGACCTGGAGGTCGAACGCGAGCGCGGAATCACCGTGAAAGCGCGTGCGGTGGCAATTAATTACACGATTGACGGCCAGCGGTACGAACTGAATTTGATCGATACCCCTGGTCACGTCGACTTTCACTACGAAGTTTCGCGTAGTCTCGCTGCCTGCGAAGGGGCCTTGCTGCTGGTCGATGCCTTTCAAGGTGTGCAGGCGCAAACCGTTGCCAATGCTTATGCTGCGATCAATTCGAACCTGGAAATCATTCCCGTTCTGAACAAGATCGATCTGCCAGTCACTCGTGTTGACGAAGTGCTGGAAGAGATCGAAACCGTTGTTGGCCTGGATACCGAAGGGTGTCTGCGCGTCAGCGGGAAAGCCGGGATCGGTATCGACACGGTTTTTGACGCTATCATCAAGCGGATTCCAGCTCCCAAGGGGAAGCTGACGGATCCACTTCGGGCACTGGTCTTCGACAGCAAATATGACCACTACCGCGGCGTTGTGACTTACGTCCGAATCATGGAAGGATCGATCCGCAAAGGACAAAAGATTTACTTCATGAAGGCGGGAACCGCCCACGAAGTTCTTGAGCTTGGCCAATTCCGACCGGATATGGCACCCTGCGAGGATCTTGGGCCTGGGCAGGTCGGTTACATTGTTTCGGGCATCAAAGTCCTTGGAAATGTCCACGTCGGGGATACGGTGACCGATTTCCATAACCGGGCTCCAGTGGCACTGGCCGGATATGAAATCCCGCAGCAGATGGTGTTCTGCGGCATGTACCCGATCGACGCCACGGACTTCGAGAAACTGCGGGAAGAGCTGCAGAAAATGAGTCTGAATGACGCGAGCTTTTCGTTCGCGCCAGACACATCTGAAGCCTTGGGATTCGGCTTCCGCTGTGGTTTCCTCGGCATGCTGCACATGGAAATCATCCAGCAGCGGCTCGAGCAGGAAGCGGATGTCGATCTGATTCAGACGGCACCCAACGTGACCTATGAAATTCTGCAGCGTAATGGTGAAACCATTCACGTCGATAATCCGCAGCAGGTTCCAGATACCGGGAACATCGAAGAGTTTCGCGAGCCGATTGCCAAGGTGCAGTTCATTCTTCCGACTGACCGAATCGGTGCGATCATGCAACTCTCCGCCGACCGGCGCGGGGTTTACAAGACGACAGAATACCTCGGTCCGAATCGCGCACAACTGGTCTACGAACTGCCGCTGGCCGAAATTGTCTTCGACATGTACGACAAGTTGAAGAGCATCACGGCTGGCTATGGAACGATGAACTACGAAGTTGTCGGCTACCGTGCTGCCGATCTGGTGAAGATGGATATCATGGTGAAGGGCGAAAAAGTCGATGCCCTGGCCTGTATTGTCCATCGTTCCCAGGCAGAGCGACGAGGTCGTCAGCTTTGCAAGAAGTTGAAAGAACAGATTTCCCGTCATCAGTTTGAAATCCCGATCCAGGCGGCTCTCAGTGCCCGTATCATCGCGCGCGAAACGATTTCCGCCGTGCGAAAAGACGTGACCGCCAAGTGCTACGGTGGCGATATCAGCCGTAAACGCAAACTGCTCGAAAAGCAAAAGGAAGGGAAGAAGCGGATGAAGCAGTTCGGCCAAGTCGAAATCCCGCAGAAGGCCTTCCTGGCAGTTCTCGATACGGGCGGCGAAGACTGAGTTTGTTGTCGGAAATCTCAAGCTCGCATAGACATCATGCCTCAATTCCGAGGTTGAATGAGCATGCTGGACTGAGCTTTGCTGAGGAAGCCCCGAGATCAGTTTTCGCATCCCGCACGGTGTTCCACTTTCAGCCCGTCGACGGTGGCCAGAGCCAACGGTCGGGCTGATTCCATTCGTGTCGAAGGAAACTTTACAATTTAGGGCCAGTTCGTTTCGAGTACATTTTCAACAGCCATTGGAGGAACACTCATCTCCGCTGATTTCCACTGATCAGACGGGCTGAGCCTCGGTATAGTACCTATTTGACGACGTTGTAAAGGGATCATCCGGTGTCCGATCAAGACGATCGAAGCAAACTGACCCGGGCCGTGAAATCGGACGCACTGGCGGTGGGATTTGATCTGGCGGGGATCGCACGTGCGGTTTCGCCAGCTGGCTTCCCCAAGTTCCAGGAATGGCTGCGAGCCGGTTTCGCGGGTGAAATGCAGTACCTGCCACGTCGTGAAGCCGCCTATGAGCACCCGCGCAATGTTTCACAGAATGTCGTCAGCGTGATCATGCTGGCAATCAACTATCGAACAGAGGAGCCTCAGTCGGCTGCCCCGAACCAGGGACGAGTCGCTCGCTATGCCTGGGGAACCACCGACTACCACAACCTGCTGCGAGAAAAGTTGCATCAGTTAAGTGATCGCCTGCACGCTCGATCACCAGGCTGCACGACTCGTGGAGTCGTCGATACTGCCCCTCTGCTGGAGCGAGATTTCGCTCGACTGGCGGGACTCGGGTGGTTTGGTAAGAACACGATGTTGATCAATAAGCGGGCTGGAAGCTGGTTGCTGCTGGCAGGTCTGTTGACGGACCTGGATCTGGAGCCTGATGCACCGCATGCGACTTCGCACTGCGGAACATGCACTCGCTGCCTGGACGTCTGCCCGACGGATGCATTTGTCTCGCCCTATGTCCTGGATGCTCGAAGATGTATCTCATACCTGACAATCGAGCTGAAAGGGGCAATTCCCGTCGATTTGCGTGCAGGGGTTGGCGAATGGATGTTCGGCTGCGACCTTTGTCAGGACGTCTGCCCCTGGAACGGCAAGGCGCCGAGAAGCGCATGTGAAGTATTTCAGCCGCTTTCGGATCTCAATCCCGCTGAGCCCTTGAGGATTCTGAGGATGGATCGAGAACAGTTCCAGCAGCGATTCAAAGGGACTCCGCTGGAACGGCCGGGATTTGATGGCATCCGCAGAAATGCAATGATCGTGATTGGCAACCGAGGCGATGAACGCGCGATACCAGCACTGATCGACGCGATCAGAGACCCGTCGCCGATGATTCGGGGGACGGCAGCATGGGCTCTGGGGAAGTTTGATCAGGATTCCGCCAGGCAAGCTCTTCAATCAGCGTGTGCCAGCGAAAGCGACGAAGAGGTGCTGAATGAGATCCGTGCAGCGATCCAGGGATGATCCCGCGGGGGAGCCCAGCTTGCTTCAAGCTGGGGGCGCAGCACAAGAAACCTTAGTTCGGCGCGGGTCTCCCGACCCCGCCGAGACCGACGACCGCAGGTCTGCTCTTCTCGTCTTCTTTCTTTACAACCTGGCAGCCGTACATGCGATGAACATCAGGCGTCCAATTGCAGACGGCTATCTTGACGCAGGAGCGTGAAGGCCACTTTCGGAAAGACCTCTGTTCGGCGCGGGTTTCTCGATCCCACCCGGAGTGCTGGTCACACCCGAATCAATTCTGGGGTGACGCCGAGGCCATATCGTGGAAGCCGTTCAACAACGAAAACAGGCGTCGAAACCTGCGTTTCGACGCCTGTCATTCATCATTTCGAATCAGGAAACCAATTCGAATCAGCCACCTTGGCTGTTGTTTGGTGAACCACCGGCGATCATGTCGCAGGAGGTTGCGCAATCACAATCATCGACGCCATCGGTGTTGACGGCACCGAAGGTGTAGGAAATTGGGCTTCCACCCTTCTTGCATCCGCTGAAACCGGTGAATCCGAACGACTGGTTCAGAACGCCGATCGCATGAGCGGTGTCGAGGAGTTCTTCGTTAACGGCAACGACGACGCTGCTCAGACCAACGATAACACCGAGAACGCAGATCGTCAGAACGAGAACGAGTTCGGCGGAGATGATCACACCAGCTTCGTCATTCAAGAAATTCTTCAGCATTTAAGAGACCCTTGTTGTCATGAGTGAACTGTTTAAACTGAAAATCGAGAGTCAACTGAAGTCGGTGGAATCACCGCACTCAGTCCGACGATGACAGTCACAGATGCTCCGTGGTTGTCATCACCGTATCCAGAAAGAACTCGAATTCCGGCCGGAATCAGAGTCCGCCCCTCTGGGTGAGAGGTCCAGCCTTCCAGTTCGCGACGCTGGTCAGCAAGGTATCGTGGTCCTGACGAAGTAGTCAGGAGTATCATCAAGGTCAGGTCGATTTGAGTCAGGTGCAACGAGGAGGTGTTGACGATTGTCAACGTCTCATTGAATGTCGCACGATTGATGCCACGCTGATTGCCGTTGCTGCGAGTACCTTGCGTCACCCCGGTAAAACCAGACTTTCAGGCACAATAAATTCAGTACAACCGATACGCAGTACACATTCGAGGGCATCGCAAACCCTACAAGTGCTACGCGCGTGATGTTCGGAAATCTTAGAGAAGTCGATGTCGCGAGGCGTGGCACGTGCCGTCGCCGCAAATTTGATTCAGAAGGCGAACAACTTGGAAACCGGGTTGGCAAGTTTGTGAATCAGACCGTAGGGAGCTATCGGCGATGGACAGGGTTTGAAGTGTTGGAGTCATTCAATCAATTGCAGTCGAACTGGAATTCGATGGACCTGTTACTCAATGGAAAGAGGCGTCGAAACAGAAAGTTTCGACGCCTCTTTGAAATTCGTTAACTCGAAGCCCGGCGATGAATCAACCACCCCAGCTATAGCTTGGGACGCCGCCAGAGATCATGTCGCAGGAGGTCGCACAATCGCAATCATCGACGCCATCGGTGTTGACTGCACCGAACGTGTAGGAGATGGGGCTTCCACCCTTCCGGCAGCCACTGAAACCGGTGAATCCGAACGACTGGTTCAGAACGCCGATCGCATGTGCGGTGTCGAGGAGTTCGGTGTTGACCGCAACGGCGACACTGCTCAGGCCAACGATGACCCCGAGAACACAGATGGTCAGAACGAGAACGAGTTCGGCGGAGATGATCACACCAGATTCGTCATTCCAGAAATTCTTCAACATGTCTAAAGCCCCTTTTGAGGTTGGTCGCGGTGATGAAAATGAACGGACGGTTCGGCCTGTTTGAACTGATTTGGCATTGGGCAGCTGATCGAGGACTGTCGATCAGCCCGGTAGCAGTAATCACGGATAATTGTGATGGCTGCCGCCGTTCCAGTTGAACTTCGAATCCGGCCGGAATTCGAAGGTCGCCTCACTGGTTAGGAGGTCCGACTGACGAGTTCATGACACCTGCCAGCGGCGTGTTGACAAAAGTCCACGTCTCGTTGCGATTCGCACGATCGATGCCATTCGGTCTATCGTGTCGTAAGTGTGGCTTGACCCGTAAATTGCCTGTTTCCTACAGACAATACGATTGCTACAGACGTTGCAGGAAAGACTGATTGCATCCGTAAAGGCGATACAGGCGTGTCAGTACAAGTCCTACAGACGAGACGATCGGCGATGGAAGAAAATCGAAGGAATGTGAGGTCGATCGCAGGGCTCGTCGTGATGTGTTTCAATCACTCAACAACACGATTGGCATGATGTAAAGAATGGCAACGAATTTGTTATCAGAGGCGTTGCGAGTGAATCGACTTCACGTTTACTTGCTGCCGATATTTTGGCGTCTGAGGGTTGGCGATCGATTTTCGTCGACAAACTCAAGTGCGAATTTCGGTAGATAGAATTCCAGGAGCTCGGTCGGCGGTCCGTTCAACTCGGGCAAGTCTTGTTCTGGCTGATTCATAGTGATTTCCCGGATCAACAAGGAACCGGCTGTTCCAGCTTCAGCGACTCGAATCGTCCGGAACTCGGAATCAATTGGGCGCGGCAGTGATATCCATTTTTTGCCGTTGCTCCAGACAATTGCGACAGGGTGCCACGTACCCGGGGCGAATTCGGAGTACCAGGAAACAATTCGTCGCGTTGCCGTCAACAACAGCCGTCCGTCCGGGCTCAAGGCCGCGAACAATAGTCTGTCGTCCTGTTTGATGGGGTTACCAACCGGATTGCCCGTGACAGCGTCCCAGATTCGCACCGTTCTGTCATCGCTCGCTGTGACCACTCGGCTTCCATCGTGGCTGAAAGTGACGCTGTTGATCGCCATGTCATGCTTCAACGGACTCCCAATCGGCTTTCCGGCCTGGATATCCCAAATCTGCGCCTCAAAATCTCCTCCATTGACGAGAAAGTGACCGTCGGGACTAAACGCCGCGTGATTGACAATCCCTTGTTTGGTTAAGCGACTCAGGGGAAGTCCACTTTCTGTATTCCAGACGCAGACCGTTTCGTCGTCACTTACCGTCACAACTCGCAACTCGTTGCGGCTGAACGCCGCATAGGAAACTTCGGAATCATGCTGCAGAGGCAGGCCGATTGGAGTCCCTTTCTTCCAATCCCAGACACGTCCTGTGTGATCAGCACTCGCCGTGACGATGCGTTGACCGTCTGTGCTGAATTCAGCGTGTCGGATGAGGCCTGAATGATTCAGTGGACGGCCCTCGGACTGGCCCGATTCCGCGTCCACGACCGTTACAGTGCTTTCAGTACCTGAAACAACAATCTTTTTTCCGTCCGTGCTGAATTCGGCCTGGTTGAATGTTTCCCTTGTATTCAGCCGCGTACCCATTGGATGTCCGGTTTTTTCACTCCAGACTCGTGCGTCGTTGTCTTCGCTGGCCGTGATCAAGCGATTTCCAACCGGACTGTATTCCGCATACACAACAGCACCTCGATGCCGGATCGGACAGCCGAGTGATTCACCGGTCGCAGTATCCCACTGCTGGGCAGTCCATTCGGAACTGGTTGTGACCACGCGCGTCTCGTCGGAACTGAAGGCCACGTGAAGAACAGATCCGCGATGACTTAAGGGTTGGCTGACGGGGGCACCTGTTTGGGCGTCCCAGATGCGAGCGGTCCCGTCCTGGCTTCCTGTAACGACTTGTTTTCCGTTGCGACTGAAAGTCGCAAAATTGACAGGCCCCTCGTGCGTCAAGGGAATCCCGGTCGGCTTCCCGGTATCTGCATTCCAGACGCGCGCCGTCCCATCCGCACTGGCCGTCACGACCAATTTTCCATCTTCGCTGAACTCAGCATGCTGAACGGCCCTTTGGTGTTCGAGCGGGCCATGCAGTGGTAAGCCCGTCTGGGCATCCCAGATCCGCGCCGTCCGGTCGGAACTGGCCGTTACCACGTATTTACCGTTGGCACTGAATGAGACGTAATTGACGGTGTTTCCGTGCGTCAATGTTTCCCCGACTGCGACGTATTTCGCAGCGTCCCAGATGTGTGCTGTATTGTCGGAACTCGAAGTGACAATGCGTGTGCCGTCACGGCTGAAGACCGCATGCTTCACCGAATCATCGTGCTTCAAGGAGTGCCCAATCTGTCGTCCCGTATTCGCATTCCAGATGCGCGCAGTGTTGTCGTAGCTGGCGGTCACGACTCGCTGCCGATCTGGGCTGAACGAGGCATGACTCACAGAGTCATCATGCTGCAGCGGATTGCCAACGGGTCGGCCAGTTTCGGGGTCCCAGATTCGTGCCGTGTGGTCCTTACTCGCCGTGACAACGCGTTGACCATCGCGGCTGAATTCCGCATGTGTCACTGCCGCGTTATGTCGGAACGTAGCAAGGACGTTCGGAAGACTTCCCGAGAGGGCTCGTCGTGCATGCAGACGAGCTTCAGGCGATTCATTCGCCGCAAGTGATTTCAGCCACAGGATCGCGGATTCGTCGCGAGCGCCCTCGACCGACATCACCTGTGCATGGCGAGCCCAGTAGGCCGCAAGTAATTCTTTGGCACGAGTCTGTTGTCCGGGTTGCTCAAGCAATTATGTGTAGGCCGCCATCGGAACGTCTGACTCGGCTCGTTCAATCTGGGCGACCAAATCGACAATCTGCGACTTCTGGACGGCGATCTGATATTGACGCTGCCAGACCGCGAAGCCGCCAATCGTCAGTGCCAGCATGGTCACGGCTGCGACAGCAACCTGCTTCCAATGATCTTTGGGCGTTTCACTTTTGATCCACGCCGCATCGAACACCGATCGATAAATCCGATTTCGCACAATCAGTCGCGACGGATCATCTCTGTCTGTCACCAGCAAACCGCAAAGTTTAAGCTCCACGCACGGCTTGGAGACAGCATCGTCCTTCACGATCTGTCCATGCCATGTTCGGCGGTAGATATCGAGCATTCGCCGCTTCAGCTCAGGTTCGAAGTTGGGATTTCCGGGTTTGTCGAGATCTCCGATACGACGTTTGGCGATATCTTCCAGATGTGCCTCACGTGTTCTCGCTCCCGGACGAAGGAGTGTGTCACGGACGGCTTGATCCACGAGTTGATCCCAATCCGGGGTGCCTGGTAACGACTTATCCTCCAGATCCTCCGCAAGTTTCAAAAACAGGCGTTGAGTGAGATACGGATGGCCGCTCGTCCAATAGAGGACTCGTTGCAACGCAGGGTGATCAGCCTGCATGGGAAGACCGAGGCCCGTGAGCAGGACTTTTGCTTCCTCGGCCGAGAAATCCGTAACGACGAGAGAATGACCAATGTTAAACGGGGTTCGACGGTTGTCTTTGATCAACTGTGCGGGACTGGCCGTCCCTGCCAGCAGGAAGGTCAATCGCTGAAACATGGGATCAGCAGCACGTGCGCTTTGGCAACGGCGGATGGCTGCAAAAAAGTCATCACTGAAAGAAAGCGGGATCGTGGTGTCGATCTCGTCGAGGGCGATAATCCATGGTTGCGTTGTCGGCTCCAGAAAAAATGTCCGCAGAAAGTCAGTAAATCGCTGGCCCGCCGGTAGGTTGGACCGCTCGCTCCACCAGGCTCGCCAGCCTGGATCCACCTGAAACTGGTTTCGTCGTTTTGCGTCATTCACGAACTCTTCAACGAGGCCTGCATACCAGCTTTCCACTGTGATATTGGCGTCCGCCTCGGCGAGTTCCTTCTTAACGACAATCGTTCCCTCTTCCCGAAGTGAGGTAAACGCACGTTCCATCAGCGATGACTTACCGACCTTGCGCGACGAAAGAATGACCGTAAACTTTCCCTGGCGCAAGACTTTCAGCAGTTCACCATCCGCCGCCCGTTGAACGTAACAAGGCAAATCCGCAGGAAGAGTTGCCTCCGCATGAAAAAACGAAGAATCGACGTCGTAGTTCATTTCGATACCCATGTGGCATTTTTCGGTGAACTTGGAGAATCACACGAACCGTTCATTACGTCAATCGATGGCTGTTCAAAACTGCTCACGACGCCACATGAAATTGTGTCCAGATCCGTGCGATATCCTCGTTGAATTCCTTGCGTCCACATTGGTTCGCGGCGACGGACGTGGTCGCCAGTTGTCCTGAAATGCGGGTTGTAACAGCGCCAATTCGCGAAATGTTGCCAAAAATCGACAATCCAAATGCAACACTCAGGATTTGAACTACGTTTTACTTCAGCACAACCGAAGTTTCCCGGTCGATTGGCTGGGAGTCCTCTTTACGTTTGTTTGAGCCGTACAATGAAATCGCCGTCGGAAGTTGACAATTCGCAGTCTGAAGAGCGACAGCACATACTCGTCATTGACGATGATCCGTTGTTTCGCAGCCTGATGGTTGGCGTACTGAGAAAAGATTTCGATGTGACGGTTGCCTGTGACGGTGCCGACGGGTTCTACCGTGCCTTGGATCGCCGACCGGACGCAACTGTTCTCGACCTGCAAATGCCTGGCTGGGATGGACTTAAGACTTTGCGAGCATTTCGGTCACACCCGATGCTGGCCGATGTGAAAGTTATGGTCTTGACGTCGGATTCCAGCCGTGAAACAGTCTTGGCGGCGATTCACGCGGGGGCCGATGACTACACGATCAAGACTGCCTTTTCACGCGATGAATTCCGCGAAAAGCTTGATCGGCTGACTCGCCTGTCTCGTGATGGCAAACGCATGGATTCGATAATCGCTCAAGCGATGTCCGCTCCGTCTTCCACCGTAATCAACCACCGCGATGACCTGTCCGACGAATTCGTAGCTGTCCATCGACGTGGTTCACGGTCGGGGTCAAAAGAGTTGCTTCAGGAAGCGATTGACGCCTGGGAATGACGATCAAATGACGGTCGAAGCAGGCGTTCTGACCTGTCCAATCGTCCGCGAGGACTCCTTTCCACGGCTTGAGCCTTGAACATTCGATCCCATTCAGGGACGATAGCGACGTCGTGTTTGCCGGTCTGCCTTCGGGCGTAACAGGTTGAGGCATCCCTCTTCCACCCGCGGCCCGAGCATTTTCTTTCGCATCCTGGCGACAAATCGTCGTCCGAGCGAACCTGCCGACGGTATGACTCGTCTACATCATGCCCGGTCGGGGCTTCCCGTAGACCGAATTTACGAAGATTGAACGGAGATGACTCCCATTAGCGCCACACTCACAACCACCACAACCGCCCCCCTCAGCCCGAAACAAAAAGCACGCCTTGAAAAGAGCCGATCCGACGCCAGTCAGATCGCCCGGCTGTGTGAAGAGTTTCGCGGGAAAGAGACGGTCGTCTTGGACCTGTCGGCGATTACTCCGATCATGGATTTCTTCGTCATTACGACGTGCAACAATCCACGGACGATGGCGGCACTCGCCAGCGAAGCTCGCGTGAAGATGAAGGCTCTCGGAAACGCCGTCCCGAACACCGAAGGGGAACGTGTCAGCACGTGGCTGTTGCAGGATTGGGGTGACATCGTTCTGCACATCATGCTGCCCGATGCTCGTGCGCTCTACGACCTTGAAGGACTTTGGGCTGACGCCAAACGAGTCGACTGGAAGGCCATCGCGGGCGAACCGCTGGCAACCGAGTAATTGGAGCATTGCGAAATTTCAATCGCGGCCCTTCCCGGCAATCTGTGAAATGACAGCCCGGAAGGGCTGTTGGTTTTAACGCAGGACAGGTTTTCAACCGGGCCAAAGAATCATAAAGTCATCAGGCGGGTTAACCGTCTGTCGCAGGATTTGTTCACGCGGACTTCCTGCGGTCTTTCACCAGCCAATTTTGGATCAGTTCCGATGAATCTGCTTGCTGAACTTCGCTCACGGTTGCATCGCGCTCTGGAGACTTTTACTGATGCTCCGGATTCGTTTGTCGAAATGCTTAAGCCGACTGCGGATGGCAAGTTTGGCGATTTTCAAGCCAATTGTGCCATGCCGCTCGCGAAGCAGCACAAACAGATGCCGCGCGATCTGGCCCTGGCCCTGATTGCCAAACTGGATGTCGCGGATCTGTGTGAACCTCCCGAAATCGCGGGCCCCGGCTTTATTAACCTGAAAATCAAGACCGAGCGACTGGCCGCAGAAACCGCAGCTCTGTGCCGGGATGAAAGACTGGGAGTCGTTCCGGTTACCACTCCTCGAACATACGTGGTGGACTATTCCTCACCCAACGTCGCCAAACCGATGCACGTCGGGCACCTTCGCAGCACCGTGATTGGTCATGCTCTTTACCGGATCTTGAAGTTCCTGGGACACAATGTCCTGTCTGACAATCATGTCGGGGACTGGGGAACTCAGTTCGGCATGATCATCTACGGTTACAAGAATTTCCGGGACGATGCCGCGTATCAGCAGGCCCCAGTGGCAGAGTTGGCACGCCTGTACCGGCTGGTGAATCAGCTTTCGGACTACCATGAACTGGTCGCGAAACTGCCAGGCCTGCTGCTGCAGATCCCGTTAAAAGAACAGGCTGTGGCCAGTGCTCGAGCAGCAGTCAGCCCGACTGAAAAGGATTCCGCTCGAGTTCTCAAACGAGCGGAGCAGGATCTGGAAGCGTCGCGCGAAGAGATCAAATCTGCTCAGAAGAAAATCGGCGAAGTGGAGTCGTCTCCACCGCTGAAAGCACTCGCCGACGCTCATCCTCAGATTGCGGAATTGGCTCGAAAGGAAACCGCGAAATTACATGCGGGCGACGTTGAGAATAAGCGCCTGTGGGACGAATTCGTCCCTCAATGCCTGCAGGCACTGGAATCCGTTTACCAGCGGTTTGGAGTGAAATTCGACCTGACTCTGGGTGAGAGCTGGTACAACCCAATGCTGGCGGGGATCGTCGACGAACTGAAACGCCAGCATCTGGCTGTTACCAGTAACGGCGCGACATGCGTCTTCATCGACGGAAACGATGCCCCATTCATTGTCCAGAAGGCGGATGGTGCTTTTACATACGCGACTACAGATCTGGCGACGATCCGACATCGCGTAGAAAACCTGCGCGCGGACGCCAGCCTGTATGTTGTCGACTCGCGCCAGGGTGAGCATTTTCAGTTGCTGTTTGCCACCGCTCGGAAGATGGGTTACGACAAGACCGAATTTCGACACGTCAGCTTTGGCACGGTGCTGGGCGAGGATCGACGGCCGTTTAAAACTCGCTCGGGCGATACGGTTGGCCTGGAAAGCCTGCTCGACGAAGCTGTTGCCAATGCCCGTAAAATTGTCGACGAAAACAGTCCTCATTTGAGCGATGCTGACCGAGGTCGAATTGCCGAACTCGTCGGTATTGGCGCGATCATCTATGTCGACCTGCATCACAATCGTGATAGCGACTACGTCTTCAACTGGGAGAAGATGCTCGCGACAACTGGCGACACGGCAACATACATTCAGTATGCGTATGCTCGAGTCTGCGGCATTCTTCGAAAAGGCGAAGTCGACGCGGTTGCACTGCGCCAGGGACAACATGCGATCCTGCTCAGTACTCCGCAGGAACGAGTACTCGCACTGCAATTAAATCGATTCGGACAGGCGGTCGCAGAGGTTGCTGTCGATTACCGGCCCAACCTGTTGACTCAGTACTTGTTCGAAACGGCCAATGTCTTTGCGCAGTTCTACGGAAGCTGCAATGTGCTGAAGGAGTCCGATGAGGCTCTGCGAACGAGTCGACTCCTGTTGTGCGATGCGACAGCTCGCGTGTTGAAACAAGGGCTGGATCTGCTGGGGATTGGTGTCGCAGACCAGATGTAGTCGTTGATCAATCCGACATCGGCTATCGCGCAGTATGGCCCGGGCACATTTCAAGCCGGGTCACACGCCGCTATCAATGTCTTCAACTCCAACGGAGTTGCGTCTTAAAGCCCAGGGTTGCTCACGAAGTGAGCTACCCTGGGTCTGGACGATCCCCCCCTGTACCCCAACGGGGTTCCGTCATCATTCTTGACGTAACCCATTCTGGGTAA
>CAIWEX010001163.1 GCA_903911795.1 uncultured Schlesneria sp. | reverse complement strand
GAACTTGCGCGAAGCCAAGCACGAGTTTGCTCCGAACAGTACCTCGTCAGGCCCGGGGTTGATCGATCCGATCTGGGAATACCATCACGACATCGGCAAGTCGATCACCGGCGGCAACGTCTATCGCGGCAAGAAAGTTCCGGAACTGGCGGGGCACTACCTATATGCCGACTACGTTTCGGGAAAGATCTGGGCCTTGAAATACGATGACGCCAAGAAGGCTGTTGTCGCGAATCGTCCGATTCCTTACACGGGAGCAAATCTCCCTGTGATCAGCTTCGGCGAAGACGAATCAGGTGAAGTCTATTTCATGATTGTCAGTCCCTCGGGCAAGGGGATTTACACGTTCAAGAAGAAGGCGTAGCTGCAAAGAATTCTGAAACGAGAACGCAGAGTGAGTTCGGCGCGGGTCTTCCGACCCCGCCGAATCGCCTTGCCGCAGGTCTCGTATTCAGTCGAACCCATAATGTCGAAAGTACGATGAGGGGCAGGACGATGAAGAATTACGATTGAGTTCTCTTCTCTCGTTCTGCCCCTCATCGTACGGCCTTTTGCCACGCTTTTTTCACCCAAGAAGGAGTCGTCTGCCATGATTCGTCGCGCTGCGTTGCTGGCATCTGGGTTGTTGGTATTGCTCACACAAGCTGGCTGGACTCAACCGCCCAAGGAGGCTCCTGTTGTTCCACCTCGCGAAGGAAAACGCGAAGTCGTCGAGATCTTCAACGGTAAGGACACGTCCGGTTGGGTCGGTCATGAAAAGTACTGGTCCGTCAAGGACGGAGTGATCATCGGGAAGAACACTGACGAAGTTCCGGTCAGCACATATTTGTTGACCGAACGGAAGTTCAGCGATTTCCGATTGACGTTCGATTTCAAGCTGGCTCAATCCGAAATGCATTCCGGCATCGCGATGTGGGGCAAAGTCGCCCCCGAGAAAGGTGACAAGTTTACGTACGCCGGTCACTTGGTGATGTTTCCGTCAGGCCACGGCTTCTGGGATCTGTACGGCCGATCGATGATTCATCAGAACAACCAGATCGCCGGACCACTCAGCAAGCAGCACGATTGGAACAGCTATGAAATTCTGGCGCAGGGGAACCGCATTCGGTTCGTGCTGAATGGAAAACTGGTCTCCGACTGGCGCGAACCTGAGCCAATGCGAATTCACGAAGCCCCGATCGGACTGCAATTACATTCCAACAAGGTCGCCCAGGAAGTCCAATTCAAGAATCTGAAACTGGAAACATTCCCGGAAGACAAGCTGTTAACAGTCAAGTAACGAGCGTTCGCAACCTGTCAGAGTAGTTTTCATCCAAAATCGCCTTAATCCGCGTGAAGCCAGGCGTCTGCAAAGTCAGGCTGGCTTCACGCCGCTTCGTGAACGCTCATAAACACGAGAAGTGCTACTGTCGCCACCTGATTGATCAGACAATGGATTGTATGGTCTTCAATTTGGGTAGAAGCAAGTTCTGAGGATATCGCCTTCTTTGACCTTTTTCGTGTGGTCGCCATTCAGCAGAATTGAAATGGATTGCGTCTCGTGCCTGTTCTTGAATTTCAGAGATTCTGAATCGATCTTGCCATAATGCGGAGCGTACGTGATTTTTGTCGTCAACGCAGTTCCCTCGCCCAGCAATTCGACACTTGTGATCCGAATTCTCGCCAAATCTGAATGCAGTGTTGGTGGCGGCGACATTTTGTAAGAACCGCGATACGAAAAGAGGGTCACTTCATCAGCATCTGCGGGCCTCGGTGGTTGTGCCTCGTTTGTTTCGGCGTAAGAAACTACGATTGCCAATCCGAACACGAGCATGACGAAGACGAGCGACTTGTTCATCAGTTTCCTTCCGACGCGAGGGACGATCAATGCCCCGGGAATCATAACGGATTTCGTCTCTGCTCCGTATTTCAGAATTGCGAAAACGGGTAAATCGGGGCCCACCTCGAAAAAACGATTGGCGGAAGGTTCGTCCACTCGCATCGTGGCGATTCGATGAGTAGCATGGTGAAACTCGCCTTCGGCAATTTATCATCCAGCCTCAATCGTGGAGACCCAGCCCATGACGGAACCGAATACGCCTGCTCATTCGTCCCGACGCGATTTTCTCAAAACCGGCGCTGCCGTCGCAGGGACCGTCGGACTGAATTTGTCGATGAACGCCGGGGCGTTTGCTGCCGGAGGTGACCAACTCAAGGTCGGACTTGTTGGTTGTGGTGGACGCGGGACGGGGGCCGCTCAGCAGGCACTGACCGCAGATTCGCAGGTCAAGCTGACCGCCGTCGCTGACGTTTTTCCGCAATCCATCGAGAATGCTCTCGGACAGTTGAAGGCGAACAAGCGGATCGCGGATCAAGTCGCCGTGACCGACGAGTTCAAATTTGTGGGTCTCGAAAGCTATAAGAAGCTGATCGATTCCTGCGATGTCGTGCTGCTCGCGTCGCCGCCAGGTTTCCGGCCGTATCATCTGCGGGCTGCCGTCGAAGCCGGCAAGCATATCTTTACCGAAAAGCCGATGGCGACCGATGGGCCGGGTGTCCGTTCCGTCATTGAATCGGTCAAGATCGCCAAGGAAAAGAAACTCGGTATGGTCGCGGGCTTCTGCTGGCGCTATGACCTGCCACGCCGTGAACTCTTCAAGCGAATCCACGCCGGAGAAATCGGGGAAGTCCTGGCTGCCTATGGGACTTACCTGACAGGTCCCGTCAAACCAATGCCACCAGCGAGCACGCGTCCGAAAGACATTTCGGATCTCGAGTGGATGGTTCGCAACTGGTACAACTTTACGTGGTTGTCGGGCGATGGACTCGTTGAGCAGGCTATTCACACGGTCGACTGGTTGCAGTGGGTCGCCAAGGATGCCCCTCCGACCAAATGTACGGCTGTCGGTGGTCGCCAGATTCCTGCTCATGGTGGCAACATCTTCGATCACATCGAAGTCAATTACGAATGGGAGAACGGCATGCGAGGATTTATGGCCCAACGCCAGATTTCCGGCTGTCACAGCGAGAATTCACTGTACGTCATGGGAACCAAGGGACATGCTCGGATCGCTGGATTTGGTAAGGACGCGGTTTCGATCTCGGGCACGAACAGTTGGAAGTACGAAGGTCCCAGCCCTGACATGTATCAGCAGGAACACGACGAATTCTTCGATTCGATCCGAACCGGAAAGCCGATCAACGATGGTGATCGCATGGTGACGAGCACATTGACAGGGATCATGGGGCGTATGGCGGGCTACACCGGGAAGCAGGTTACGTGGGACATGGCCTTGAACTCCAAGGAAGTTCTGGTTCCTGAGATCAAGTCCTGGAACGACGTCGTCAAAGTCGCACCAATGGCTCAGCCGGGGATTACCCCGTTCATCTGAGGACCGCGTCTCGCAACGCTGCTGACGAACTCTGATCAAGCGAAGTCTTCAGCGTGAATGAATTGCGAAATTGAGTGACTAGTAATCTCCGCGTTCTCAGCCTGACAGGCTGGGAACGCGGAGATTTTTCTTGGACTCCGTCGACTACTGAGAACTGAGAACCAATCCCTTTTCGTTGATTTCAAACGGCACAATTCCATCGTCGCAGCGACTGCCGCGGTGCTTGGCGACGTGCAGTGCCCGGCGCATTTTCAGACCGTCCCGAACCTTCCCCATCAGAATGATGGTATTGGCATTCGCCAGTTCGTCACCACTTTCGATCGGACGACACAGAAGTTCATCCAGCAGGACTTCGTGAGACGTGTACAGCAGCACCGTGGCAATCTGGCGATGGTCATACATGTGTGACTGAACTTCGCCTTCGTGAGCCCGGAAATGAATCCGGAACAGGTCACGAGCGACCCAGTCTGCGTCCTTGTGCAGGATCTGGTGATAGATGTAGTCGAAAACGTGGAACTGGAACGAATCAGAAGCTTTCTCGGTCGGTTCGACGCCATCGATAACACAGCGCCGGACACCATGCACAAAATTCCCGTAGTAAAAGGCGATTGCCTGATCAAGCTTCCGGTTGAGTTCGATCTTCCATTCCTGCCACTGGTCGTGATCGAGGTCCTGGATCGAGACGCGACGGCCTGATCGTTCGAAAATATGGAAGTAATCGGAACGCATCCGTTCATAATTCCAGATGTCTCCGGGAGCATACGGTTCGTCGACACGTCGCTGTTTCAGGTTCCAGCCAAACATTCGCCGTGCATAATCAGCGTGATTCTGAGCATCACCACGCGAAGTCATATCGAACAGGATTCCCCGTTCCCCTTCCTGGCGGCGTCCTGCTTCGGCAAACTGCAACCCGAGTTGCGTCTTGCCGATACCGGTGGCCCCCATCACAACGGTCAATGTCCCCGGGACCAGCCCTCCCCCCAACAATTCGTCTAGTTCGGGGATCCCGGTGGAAGCTCGCTGAAGGCCCGGTTGATTTGCGTCAGTACTCATATCGCTGTCGTTGTCCTGCTGAGATTTGTCTGTTCATGCCCGTCAATTACCAGGCAATCGTCTTTTCAAACTACCGCGACTTAAATCGTCAGAAACCGGTCCCGCGCCGTGACGTCCCACATGTCAACGACTTTGCCACCTTCAACGACATAGGCCTGTTTGTAGAGTGCGGATGTCGGGCAGACGTGGCGAGGAATCGCCAGCAAGACGTCACCCGGTTTGTAGTTTTCGGCCAGCGGTGTCTGCAGGACGATATGTTCTTCATTGTGCAGGACTTGTTCGGCGCCAGGAAGGTCAGGAAAGACCACTCGTTGTCCACGTGGCGGATCGGAAGCAACAGCCTTGTTTCCCAAGTCACAGGTCAGGCGATCCGGCGTCGGGCGACTGATGACTCGAGTCAGCATGACGACGGCCGGTTCGAAATCCATGTCGGGGAAAGAGGTTCCGTACCCGGAATCATGAAAGACGCATGTTCCTGGGGCGAGTTCGACAGCCGGATCCTGCAGCTTCGCAAATACGGGGAACGAACCGGTCCCACCGCAAACAATCCGCGGAACGGGCCAGCCGCGACCGACAAAGTCATCTCTCAATTGAGCGGCTCCGTTCCAGCCAGCCATGACCGCAGCGGTCCGTTCCTCCAGGTTCGTCTGGTGATTGTGACCGTCGTAAAGGTGAAAGCCACCCGGTTCGATTCCAGGCGACGAGACGATCTGCTGGTAAAGTCCTTCCGCTCGAGGCCCCGGCAATACCCCAGTCCGATGCAGGCCAGGATCGATATCGAGCATGACACGAATCGACTTTCCGGCGGCTGAAACGGCAGCACTGAGAGCGGTAATCATGGCCGAATCGTCGGCAGTGACTGCAAATTTCACATCGGTGTATTTCTGCAGAAATTTCACCGCCCGATCGATGTTCGGGCCGACGAGGTTGTAAGCCAGGAAAATATCCTTGACCCCGCAATCCGCCAGCATTTCGGCCTCAGCCAGCGTCGCACATTTGTGCTTGGTGATCCCCATCGCCAATTCGATTTTCGTGACGGCCGGCATCTTGTGAGTTTTACAGTGCGGACGCAGGCGATTGACGTTTCCGGCAATCGCAATCATTTTGCGAAGATTGCGGTCGACAAGTTCACGGAAAACCAGCATCGATGGAGAGAGAATGCCTGAGGGGTCGACGAGAGAATACTTCGAATCCATGTTACTCACATTCGGATGAGGAATTGACCGATACCGCCAGCAGTCCCGATTCTAGCGGGTTGGGGTCGAGAGTCACACCAAAAGAAATCAGCGCTGGGCGCGGGTCTCCCGACCTATTGCTCGGCGCGGGGCTCCTGATCCCGCCGGACCGCCCGACCGCAGGTCTCTTCTTTCACCTCTTCGAAACTATGAACTCAATCCGTCTGCGTGACGGTTGACTACCCGCACGACCTCGGTATCGTGTTGCCCAACGACAAAATACCTGCACGATGGACGGCAGGAAGGTTTTTCGGGGCAGATGTGGAGAGACGATGGCGACTTCGAATCCGTGGGTCCGAGTTGGAACAGTCCCATTTGGCAAGGGGGTTTTCGCCCGCCGTGCGATTCCCAAAGGAACGGAAATCGGCCGAGTCCAGGGAAAAGTGATTGATGATCCGGAGTACTCCAGCACGTACTGCATCGATCTGGGGAATTCTCTTTCGCTGGAGCCCAGAACTCCGTTCCGCTATTTGAACCACCGCTGTGAACCGAATTGTGCCCTGCACACTCGGGATGCGGAATTCGAAGATGGCACCCCAGCCCCTTGCGAAGTCTTCGTCGAAGCCCTCGTCGACATTCCGCCAGACGCCGAATTGACAATTGACTACCAATGGAGCGCCGAAGGGGCGATCAAGTGCCTGTGTGGTGCCGACCAGTGTCGAGGCTGGGTGGTTGCACTGGAAGAGCTTCCCAAGCTGCAAAAGAAGGCCAAAAAGCCAAAAACGGCAAAGGCCGCCAAGGCCCCCGGCAACTCCGGGAAGCCCAAATCCCCCAAACCACGGTAAAATCGGGGATTTGGAAAAAATAAAACCCCGGCAAAACTCAGAAACCGCGAAGGCGGTATGGCTTGCCGGATTCGGGGTATTTGCTATCATCCTCCCCGCAACGCCCAATGTCGTAACCCACTCGACCCCAGTTAATTACGGGGTGCGAGCAAGCGACACAACCGCAGCCCGCCGCCGTAGCTCAGTTGGTAGAGCGACGCTTTCGTAAAGCGTAGGTCGTCAGTTCGAGTCTGACCGGCGGCTTTTCAAAAACCGCAAAACCCAGCTGGGGTTTGCGGTTTTTCTATTCTCCGATCTTCTATTGCCCGGTGATTTTCGCGTCCATACGGCGAAATTCAGGTTGGCCACTTCCAGTTAGCAGCTTGCTGGCCGAGGATGCCCATGACTTCCCTGGCGGCGGATTGAATGGAAGTCAGCAGTGATGTGAGCTGGGGAAGTTCCAATCCGACGACCTTAGCCTTGGCGATAAAGTCGTCATTCGACGAGGACGCCGACTCCTTAAGGTTGAAGTCTCCCAAAACCTGGCGAATGATGGGATCGATGGCATCGAAGGACTTCAGTTCGCCCAAGGTCAACCAGGCTCCATCGCGATTCAGCGGCCCCAGTTTGGATACCCCGGTTCGCACACGCATTTCATCAAGGAGTTTGAAGAGTTGAGTTTCCAACTCCGTCTTGACGGGAACAGTCATTGTGGCTGTCAACACGTTGGCTCCGACCACATCCTTCCCCGTGGCGAGCGTCGCCGCGGCTGCAGCCGAGGGAGCATTGCGGATCTGATCGGCGATCCCAGCAGACAGTTTGTCATTCAGGGCCGTATCAGCCAGCGCCCCCTGCAGCAGGTCGTGCCCCAGTCGAAACGTGCGCATCCTGGCCCCGAACCAACCTGACACCAGAGCACCCGCGACTACAGAATAGCTCAGCAAATTCGGCTTGTTCGCCGGAATGTTGACGGCTGGCGAGTTGGGGACAGGTGGATTTGCCGCAGGCGGATTTACCCCGGCGGGCGGAGCAGCATTGGCAGCAGCGGGGGCCAACCCGACGGTGGATAGCCATATTGTGGTGACTGCCGCCATTGCTCCAAAGAAGATTTCATTCAAAATCCCATAGCGAGTCAGTGTGAGCGCTCCGTCCTTCTCTCCAAACGTCGGCGATACAATCCCACGGAATGCATATGATGGGATCACCTGAAGACGAATTGGGGCGTTATCCCGATGAAGGGCCACAACATGAGGTGACGCTAAGTCGCGGTTTCTGGCTGGCGGAGACCGCATGCCCACAGGAACTCTGGGAGGCGGTTTCGGGGACGAATCCGAGTCGATTCAAGGGTGACTTGCGGCCTGTGGAACAGGTTAATTACTACGAAATCGTGAAGTTTCTTGAACGACTGGCTGAGTTGGTGCCAGGGCTGAGCCCCGCGCTGCCGACGGAGGCGCAGTGGGAATACGCGTGTCGGGCGGGGACGACAACAGCGTATAGTTTTGGGGCAACGATCGCGAAGCACGAGGCCAATTTCAACGGGACGTATTCGAACGATCTATCGTACGAAGGGAGGTTCCGCCTCGAGACGGTTGCCGTGAAAGCCCTTCCGCCGAACCCATGGGGCCTGTTTCAGATGCATGGGAATGTCTGGGAATTGTGCTGGGACGGGGATCGGGAGTATTCATCGGAGTCGCAGACCGATCCTAAGTGGCGTGTGCAGGGTCGCGTCTTTCGCGGAGGAAGTTGGAGCAGGTTCGCCCGCCTCGTGCGCTCGGCATGCCGGAAAAGGTCTGCTGGCCTTGGGGCCGAGGATGAACAGGGCTTCCGCCTCCTGAGTTCAGCCTTGGCGGAGCCGACCGAGATAGCGGCAGTACCCGTTGCGGAGCAGGGACCGAAACAGGCTCAATTGTTCTCAAGAAAGACGGTTGCAGTCGATTCAGAAACGCCGACAAAATTCGAATTAGAGGGCTGCGGTCCGATCCGAATTCGAAGCAATCTGGAAGAGATTCGTCTCGTACAAGTTTCTAGGCCGCCTTGGGCAGTTACCTTTGGTCGGGACCCGTTTGGGATTCTTGCAGACTTTGAAATCCCTGTCACTGGTTCCAATCTGGTGCGGCAACGGTTGCGCTGGATTCCCCCAGGCCGATTTCCCATGGGGTCACCTGTGACGGAACGGGGACGATATGACGATGAAACATTGCACGCAGTCACCATCTCGGCGGGGTTCTGGATGTTTGACACCCCGTGTTCTCAGCAGTTGTGGGAGGCAATCCTACCAGGAATGAATCGCAGCCGCTTTCGCGATCCAAGTCGCCCGATAGAATCTGTCGATTGGCAGGAATGCATGGATTTCGCCGACACGTTGGGGATGCATCTTGGGTTGAACTTTACTCTCCCCACCGAAGCGCAATGGGAATACGCTTGCCGCGCCGGAACCTCGACCGCGATCTACACTGGATCACTGGAAATCATCGAAGATGGCAACGCCTCGGCACTCGATCCAATCGCCTGGTACGGAAACAACTGTGGTCGAGACTACGATCGCAGTAACGTCTCCTGGTTGAAGGACAAGCAATATAAATTCAAGAAGGGAGGAACTCGGCGACTTCAGGAGAAAGTCCCCAATCTCTGGGGGCTCTATGACATGCTCGGCAATGTGTGGGAATGGTGCCTAGATTGGCACGCATGTTATCCGTCGAGTCCACAAGTTGATCCAATGGGCCCTGAGGCCGGAACGCTTCGCGTCATTCGCGGCGGGAGTTGGAGCAGCGACGCCCGCGACGTGCGTTCGGCCTGTCGGGACTGGCGGCACCCTGGGTCTCGGGGCGACTACCTGGGCTTCCGCCTCGTGAGTTCAGCAAGTCCAGTCCCGTCGTTCCCGCCGAACAAGTGAGATCAAATGTCCAGTGGTGTCGTGGCTCTCCCATTTATCGATTCACGCCCTCCTCTCTGGGCCAGCGGCTACGGACAAGATGAATACGGCTATTTCGCAGAATTCTCGGTTTCCACCGGCCCTAGGTATTGGGAGTCTGTGACTCAACGGATGCGGTGGATTCCTCCGGGGACATTCCTGATGGGGGCCGCCTTAGGTGAAACACCTTCATTCGATCCGGAATTACAGCATCAAGTGACACTCAGTCGTGGTTACTGGCTGGCAGACACCGCATGTTCACAGGAATTGTGGACGGCAGTGATGGGTGAGAATCCGAGTCTTCTCACGAGTCTTCTCAAGGGTGATCTTCGACCGGTAGTACAGGTGAGTTTCAACGATGTCGCGTGGTTTCTTGATCAACTGGCGAAATTGGTCCAAGGGCTATATCCCGCCCTGCCGACTGAGGCCCAGTGGGAATACGCCTGTCGCGCCGGGACGACGACTCCCTTCAGCTTTGGGAATACAATCACATCAGAGCAGGTGAATTTCGATGGGTACTTTCCCTACGGTACTTCTCCTATAAGCGAGTACCGCGGAGGGACCATGGACGTCAACGCTCTATTACCGAATCCTTGGGGACTTCATCAGATGCACGGCAATGTCTGGGAATGGTGTACTGACTGGCATGCGGCGTATTCCTCGCAACCACAAGTTGACCCCACGGGGCCTGCTGAGGGCTCAGAGCGTGTCATTCGCGGGGGGAGTTGGAACAGCGTCGCTCGCGACGTGCGATCAGCCTGTCGACACTGGGACCGCTCTGTCGAATGGGAAATCAACGTTGGCTTCCGCCTCCTGAGTTCAGTCCAGTCTGATTCGCCGGGCAAGTGAGTGCTTCTCTAGGCAGCCGAGGATTTCGATGCGGCCATCTGATGTCACACTTTAAGGGGGGCATTGGATTGTAAGCTTGGGTTTCCAGTCCGCTGGCGGGGTGGGCCAGACGTCGCTTTGGACGTCTGGGTTTACGAGAGATGAAATTGCAGTATGCCTGCTCCATGTTCCTCTTGTGAACCCAGACGCTGAAGCAGCGTCTGGGCCACCCCGCCAGGGCGACACAGACAATCAAACTTTCGTCCTGATTGCTTTCATAAAACCTCCGTGTCTTTGCGACTCTGTCAGAACAGCTTCTTGAATCGAATTATCGCATCACGACCGAATCCGGGGACATTCTCGACGCGTTGCGAACTTGTGGAATAGTCACCGACCCCACAGGGCCCTCAGTCTGATCAGCGTTGATCAGCGGTTGCCCCCAGAGTCTCGACATTAAATCGATTGCGATACTATGAGCACCGAAAGCCACGGCCTTGTCGCGGACTCCAAGACCGTGGCACCCCAAATTCGTCCGATTGCTTGGATCGCGTACCCCGCGAAACGCACGACGGACTTCCAGTCCGTCGAAATCTGCAACGGACAGGATGTCCGTCGTACGCCCGATTGTTAACGTCAGTGGTTCGCGAAAATCCCGGGGCTTCCTTCGCAAAGCCTCAGTCCAGCCCCGGCCACCCTTCCGCTTGTGGAGCCGATAATGCTCCCTCGAATGTTGAACGCCTCCGCTTGTTATCTGGATTGGACAGTCATAGAATCGCGACAGCACCTATCTTTGGCGGATCTTGATGGCCTGATTTGACTTTCCCCGTTGCGTCTTTTGCTGGCCAGTTACTTTTCAGTGTTGTGGTCGGACATTCGACGGCACAAAATCTGAGCTGCCGTTTCTTCGCATTGATTCATTTCTGTGACAATGAGGATGAACATGAGTGACGTTCCCGTCGGGATTGCACATGAGCGAGTTGCTGAGTTTACGCAACGGATACAGGCGATTCGCAGCAGTCTGCATCGTGTCATTGTCGGGCAGGAT
>CAIWEX010001162.1 GCA_903911795.1 uncultured Schlesneria sp. | reverse complement strand
TTCATGCTGTCGTTTGAGAAATCAAACTCAGCGGCAGGCGAGGAAATGGTCGTCTCACAATCCAGGTATCTCGACATCGATACGCTTGAGGCGGCCTTTGGGTTGAAAGACCTTCTACGGCCCTGGGGAATCGGAACCATTCAGCCGCAGAAACCTCTGCCGACAGGTTTCTGGTGGATACTGGCATCCACCTTTGGAATCCTCATGCTCTTCTACATGATGTACTCATCCAGCGCTGACCCCACGAAGTCGGGAGATCTTATGGGGCACTTGATCATTGCGGTTCTGATGCTTGCCGCGTGGCCCATCGGCGTGCTGGTGAAGCGAGGCAGTGTGGAACAAAGCCGTTGGAGTGACAGTGACTACAGCCCCTATCAACAAGCAGAGTAAACCATGAAAAATTTCTCGATACATGGATGGTTGCTTCTGGCTTACTGCGCTGGCGTATCAACTTATTTTGTCACGGCATGCAATAACCGCTGGCCATCGCCCTTTTCGTTTGCAAATGATCTTGGTGCTGGATTCAACAGCAGTGGTAGTTCAGGCGGCTCAGGCGGTTCATTTTACAGCCGCAGTTCGGGTGGTTCGTGGGGAGGAGGCAAATAGTGTTTTCGATGACAGCTCTCATGGGTTTCCGGATTCCTTTGGCTGAGGCAACTGCTGGTTCTGGCAGTGTTCAATTGCTGGTGATGCACTTGATCGCAGCAGTGGCATTTTCCATTGTCGGGATCGCAGTTCTGGGTATTTGCTTCTGGGGTATCAAGCGGATCCTTCCGTTCTCTGTGACGAAAGAGATCGAAGAGGATCAGAACGTCGCCCTGGCCATCATCATTGCCGCAGTGATTCTGGGACTCTCCCACATCATCGCTGCCGCAATTACCGGCTGATCGAACCCACTGAACGGACCTTGAAGCAGCGTTAGCACGATTGAGACATCCGGCGTGACATTGACCATCCATTCGTGATTGGGGCGATCATTGGCAACCGTACACGAAGACTCCATGAACCGCGCACCGCTGGTGCTGCTGTACCTGAACGTCCTGATCATCGCGACCTGTGGTCTGGTCTACGAACTGCTGGCGGGGACCTTGGCCAGCTATCTGCTGGGGGATTCTGTTACGCAGTTCTCGCTGGTAATCGGCATTTACCTGTCGGCGATGGGGGTGGGTGCCTGGCTGTCAGGGTTTGTCGTGAATCGCGTCGCCCGTTGCTTCATCGAAGTCGAACTGTGCGTGGCATTGCTCGGTGGTCTCTCGGCGCCCCTCCTATTTGCCACGTTTGCGTGGGCCGGAGTCTTTCGCCTTGTCCTATACGGCTTGGTATTCGCGATTGGTACTCTGGTGGGATTGGAGCTTCCGCTGCTGATGCGGCTGCTGAAAGAGCAACTCGATTTCGAAGATCTCGTTTCACGAGTTTTGACGTTTGACTACATCGGCGCGCTGCTCGCTTCGCTGCTGTTCCCAATGTTTCTGGTCCCTCACCTGGGGCTGGTCCGCACATCGTTACTTTGCGGTCTGATTAATGCGGCTGTGGGTTTGTGGGGTACGTATCTGCTACGCCCTCTGCTCGTGCATCGTGTCCTGGCAGGACTGCGCGGACGAGCCTGCCTGGTGATTGGCATTCTGGCCATCGCCTTCATCAAGGCCGATACACTGACGATGCTGGCTGAGGAACGTGTTCTGGGTGACCCAATCATCCATGCAGAAAGCACGATGTACCAGCGGATCGTGCTGACCAGGAACGCTAAGGGGTTTCAGCTCTACCTCAACGGCCATCTGCAATTCAATTCGGTGGATGAATACCGCTATCACGAAGCGTTGGTCCATCCCGTCCTGGCGCCAATGAAGTTACCTCGCCATGTTCTGGTTCTGGGTGGTGGCGACGGTCTGGCTGTCCGGGAAATCCTGAAATATCCGACGATTGAATCAGTCACTCTGGTCGACATCGATCCCGGGATGACTTCGCTGGCCGATCGGTTTTCACCCCTCATGGAACTCAGCCAGAACTCACTGCGGGATCCACGAGTGACCGTGATTAACGAAGACGCGTTTGTGTGGACAGGTACGGCATCGGAAAAGAAGTTTGATGCAGCAATCATCGATTTTCCCGATCCTGGCAGCTTTGCCATCGGCAAGCTGTACACCAAGCGATTCTACTCGATGCTCCGGCAACGCCTGACCTCAGACGCGCGGATCAGCGTACAATGTACGTCACCATTGGTCGCACCCAAGTCTTACTGGTGTATTGTCGGCACGATGGAATCAGCGGGCTTTCACGTACGTCCCTATCACGCCCCCGTTCCGTCATTCGGCGAATGGGGATTCGTTCTGGCATCAACGTCGCCTATGGAGACTACGATGCAACTGTCGCCCGAGGTGGCTGGAAGCTTGCGATACCTGACTGATGAGATCATCAACAACCTGTTTGATCTGCCGCCTGACCTGAAATGGATTCCTGCCGACATCAATCAATTGAACAATCAGGCGCTCGTGCACTACTACGATCAGGAATGGGGTTCCTGGCGATAAAACAATGCAAATCAACCGACGAGAACTGATCGCGCTGATGCTTGGCACCCCGGCACTGCTGGCAGGTTGCTCTACCTCACCGCGCCTTCCTCCGGCCGGTGAACTATTCGGTCAATCTGCTTCCGTTGGACATCGATTGCGCGACGGCTTTCGACCGCGTCCCTCAGATGGAGCTTGGAGCGAGGTGTCGGTTGTCATCGTTGGAGGTGGAGCGGCGGGATTGTCGGCCGCGTGGCG
>CAIWEX010001161.1 GCA_903911795.1 uncultured Schlesneria sp. | reverse complement strand
TTCGGTCGGGCTCACGACCAAAACAAAAGAGTTACGGCAAAAAGCAACCTCCCAAAATTTCCGAAATCTTCGTTTTTCCCTTTTGCTGGGGAACTTGGGCTAAGGCGATTCGTTTCAAGCCGCCATAGCAATGTCGAGTTTCCATCATTTGACTCCTTTCAAACCTGTTTGCCGTCACATCGCATTGGAGAATGGGATCCGTGAATGATCAACGGTTCGATTTAACGAGATTGTTCGTCAGCACGCATTGCGTCCAATCTGGACCGAATCGCATTCAAATGTGTCTGTAGTCGATTGGCCGCAGCGGCAACCTCGACGTCTTCGTCTGTCGATAATCGTGACTGGATCTCGTTGAGTTCTAACAACGTTTCCGCCAGGTCGTGTTCAATTTCCGCTCGGATAAACGCGGTCTCCGCTTCGCCAGCGATCGATGGTGAGTGTTCCTGTGCCGCTTCAGCGGGATGTGACAGAGTCATTCGAGGACCAAATGCGCCGACCAGGATTCCCAGAATAAACGCGAGACCCGTTCCAGCGACGCGGATACGAGGTTTGACCTGAACCGAACGATCACTCCTTAACAGCCATTCGATACGGTGTGCCAGGGAACCCGGCTGACCGATGGCGGCCAGACCCAGATGCTGGCGACTGCGATCGAATCGCAATTCGGCAATGCGAGTCAGGCAATGTGCCAGAGTTGTCGCCGAAACATGCTGTCGAACGGCCCAGTCATCGCATAGTAGTTCGGCAGATTGCTGCCAGCGACGACGTGCCAGAAAGTTGAGCGGCTGAAATGCCAGACACGTACAGAGTATTTCACCCAGATACTGCCACCAGGTGTCACGCCGAATGAGATGCGCCACCTCATGTGCCAGCAAGCCTTTCATTTCTGCATGTGTCAATTGCAGGTCAATTTCTTCGGGCAGGACAATCGTCCATTTCCAAAGACCGCAGGCAAACGGTGCCGGTCCCAAGGAACCTTGCTGACGTTCAGCAGAACGCAAATCGACGACACGTCCCGGCACCATTCGGGCTAACTGATTCTGTACGTCTCCCGTGAGGAGTCGACAGCCAGAAACATATCTGTGAATCAGGATCGCTCGCCACAGCAGTCGCAACGCAGACAAAATGATCCATGCCAGAAACAGAACCCCGACGCCATCTACCCAGCGGGCAGGAGGATCAGCGGCCTGTCCATCAATCTTCGGGTCGAAGGTTAGCTTTGCTTCATCTCTGTTCGCTGCCGTTGACGGCAGGAGTTGAACATCTGACTCGATAGTTTCAGACCGAGTTGCAACCGGGGACATCCTATGTTCGCGGGCTGTTCCTGGTAAAAAATCACCGATGCTTTTTCCGTCGCTCTTGAGCGGGTTCTGATCATCAAATGGGTGAGCCTCGGCGAACGCGTCCTCCGGTAACTCGTCGATCAGAGACACGTGCTCGGTGTTACTCGTAGGCTCTGGTAATGTGCTCTCAAGAGTGGGTTCATCGACTTGAACAGGAATCACTTCCGAAATTGCGTTGCCGACGGTTCGCTGGTCCTGGGTTGTTGAGATCGACCATTCCAGAAGCGGTCGCGACCAACCAGCGAACACGGTGAACGAAGTGGTCGCCAATGGTAAGATCGCCGCCAATTTCCAAAGCCATTCGTTCCATGCGGGATTGATCGAAAATTGGACCGCGCTCCCCTTGCCCTGTGAAAATCTCCTTGAAATCAGCGGCAGAGTGAACATTGCAAGGCCGCCGAGAAATATCGTCGAATGAATCAGGTACGTCGCGATCAGTTCAACCATTCGTTGCAGAAGCCAGCTATTTGTCATCGCTCAACTCCTGTTCCTTCTGGCGGATCAATTTCTTCAACGCTGATAACTCTTCGCGTGAGACGTCACATTCATCAAGCAGGTGACAGACCAGTTGCGTGATATCGCCCGCACATAATCGCTGGGCCAGGTCCGAGACCATCGAACGACTGACTTTTTCACGGGGTAGTATCGCTTGATAGACATTGACGCGACCGTTTGTACGGTGCGAGACGTACCCATCCTCTTCCATCCGGGCGAGCATCGTGCCGACAGTCGTATAGGCCAGCTTCCGACTCGGTTCCAATTCCTTTTGCACGTCGCCAACCGTGGCTTCACCCCGGTCCCACAACACCTGCATGATGGCCAATTGCAAATCGGCCAACCGATGTTTGCCCATTGTCGCGGCCTCCCCTGCCGTTGAATCGATCATCCTCCTACTCGTGTAGGAGTCGCGTTTCTACTACACGTGTAGGAGGTTGTCAATTGATTTTTAGATCGCTTTCCGTTTAGGTGTGGCCTCCCGCGGGCATCAACTTGCAGCGTCTAACCCATGTTTCGACGCGACACGGAAGTGCGACCCGCACTAGAAAAGCGCCGTGATGGGCTGGCCGATGCTGATCGGGTACGGGCGATTGGCGTTGTCGAAGTAGTGGTCGGCAGGGTCGATCCCCAGCGCGTGAAAGATTGTGGCGGTGACATCCCAGGGGCCGTATTTCGTCGACGTGGGATAGGCGGCATGGCGATCGGTCGTGCCGATCGTTGCCCCGCCGCGAACTCCGGCGCCGGCCAGCACGATGGAATACGCGGCGGCCCAATGCTTTCTGCCGGGCGTTTCACCCGCGAAGTTTCGTTCTAATGCCACCAGTGGTGCGCGGCCAAACTCTCCCATACCAATGACGAGAGTTGTTTCGAGCAGTCCACGCACTTCAAGATCTTCCAGCAGTGCCGAAAAACTCTGGTCGAAGCGTGGCAGCAGCGATGTTCGCATGACTTCGAAAATGTCGTTGTGAGTGTCCCAGCCGTGCTGCTCAAGATCCTCCGGTGATCGATCCTGGCCTCGGTTGGAATGGTTCCAGATCACCGTCACCAGCGGGACTTCTGCCTGAACCAGTCGTCGCGCCAGGAGGCAAGCCTGACCAGCACGATGTCGTCCGTATCTGTCGCGAATGCTGGCGGGTTCTGCATCGAGTTCGAGAACGCGGCGAGCTGCAGGACGGTCAAGCATTCCGTAGGCTTGCTGATACAGAGTTTCCATGTCGCCGACCGGTTGTGAAGCGAGCGACTTCGCGCTCTGTAATCGCTTGAGCAATTGTCGCCTTCGGGCTTGTCGCGAGAAGTTCAGCTCCTCAAGCTGCTCCATCCCGGGAATGGCGGGTTGGTCGGTGGTCACATCTCCAATCATCAAAGAATCAAATTGACGACCGAGCAAACCAGCATATTGACCTGGGCCAGGTTCAAAGGGAACCAGTGCCGGACCATTGATCAAAACAGACGACCGCAAGAAATTTGTTGCGGGTCGTTTCCACTCCAGCACGCTTCCGTAAAAGGGAAGGTCTGTTTCCTTTGGCGGTGGATTTGAAGAGAGTCGCGCGTGGTACTGGCCTGTCAGTGAGAGATACAGTGCCGATCCGTGGTCGAGATCTTCGTGGGACATCGATTTGATGATGGCATAGCGATCAGCGAGCCTGGCGAGCCTCGGAAGGTGCTCACAGATGATCGTGCCAGGGACAGGCGTTTGAATGGGCGCGAATTCGCCACGAATCTGTGCCGGGGCATCCGGTCGCGGGTCCCAGGTTTCTAACTGACTTTGTCCACCGCTGGCGATGACCACCAGAACGGTTTTCGCTCGGCCGAAACCAGGTAAACGCGAAGCTGGAGGCTGGGGAGAAGAAACTGGATCGCGAGCCGTCGCCCGGCGTTGCAGGAATTCTCCTGCAACTGCAAGGCCAGCCCCGCCCATGTTTCGCAGCCAGCTTCTCCGCTGCATCACAACCCCTCGTTGAAGAAGACCACGTACCGGACTCTCCGGCACGTGGTCTCAATCACAATTTCATCAAGGACATCAGACGTCGCTCAGACCTGCGACTTCCCAGCTCTTGCGATAGGTGCGTCGAATCAAGCGAGCCGCATCGGGCTGGTTCTTGAACTTCAGGTTCGCAGCATCCCACTCCAGCTTCTGGTTCGGGAAGTAAGTGGCGACACCACCCAGCAAGACACTCTCCGTGAGCGGACCAGCGTAACCAAAGTGAGCCAGCGTGGTCCCATTTCCCATGACCGCATTCACGAACTGATGCCAGTGATTGTCTCCCTTGATTTGCGGACGTTCAAATCCTTCGTACTGTTTTTCCGGCAAAAGAATTGGCTGGGCAACGTGCGGCAGAACCATCGCACCCTTTTCGCCGATGAACAGGGAACCTTGATCTGGCAGTCCCTTGTCGCCGAGGTATGGCCCCGTCACTTCTTTTGAGGGACGCTTGTCACCGTCGTACCAGGTGATCGGGAACGTCGGACCGACCGAAAACTTGGTTTCTGGGAACGTGAAGTGGACCTCAGCATCGTTCGCCCAGTTTGTCGCAGAGGGGGCGGGGCCTTTCGAAAACGCTGTCAGTGGTGCTGTCAGATCCATCGCCTTGAAGACGGGATCGAAGATATGGCAACCCATGTCTCCGAACGTTCCAGTGCCGAAATCCAGCCGCTTTCTCCAGTTCCCGGGGTGGTAATATCCACCACCGATAAATGGCCGGTTGGCACAGACGCCGAGCCACTGATCCCAATTCAATGATTCGGGGACTGCGTCTTCGCGATTTGGAAGTGGTGCCGAATCGCCCCATTTCTTACTGCTCCACGAATGAACCTCCTTAACCTTGCCAATTGCTCCTGACTGGATCAATGCCACTGCCGTCCGATATTCCGACGACGAGTGAATCTGAATCCCCATCTGGGTGACCAGTTTCTTCTCGGCGGCAATCTTGCTGAGTTGACGGGATTCAAAAACGTCGTGCGTCAGAGGCTTTTGACCGTAGCAGTGCAGACCGCGCTGCATCGCCGCCATTCCGATCGGAGCATGCATATGGTCGGGAGTTGAAACGTTGACCGAGTCCAGATTCTTGTGTTCCTTGTCGAGTAGTTCGCGCCAGTCCTGGTAGACTCGCAAGTCCGGGTGCTGCTTCTTCAATGCTTCGGCGCGAGCAATATCAACGTCTGCGACACAAACCAGTTTGACCTTCGGGTGGCTGATGATCGCTCCCAGATCGGCACCAGCCATTCCTGACGCCCCGAAGCTGGCGTGTCGGACGACTTCGCTGGGAGCGGCTGCCGTCAAATTACGAATAAACGCCGGAGCTGCAAAAGCCCCCAGTGCGGCCTGTTTGAGAAACATTCGGCGGTCAGATTTGTGCAAGCGAGACATCGCGGATACTCCTGCTCGGTCACGAGGTTCGTGGTGGGTTGAAGCGGACATCGTATTAGCCGTTGTTGATTCTGACCTCTGGCGCACGATCTTGCCACTCTCGCACCAAGGCTTTGCGGTCCTTCCGTCGAGAGTATGGAAAGTTACTCCGACGCCACCTGTTTCCCCTGCATGCCATTTCGAGGTAGAATGAACCGAGTTGTCTGGAAACCATTCTCCGTCATCAAACCGCTTGATTGCCATGGCCAAGAACCCTGAATCACACCCGGATTACTCGCTGTCACGCGTCGTCTGCCGAAATCGCAAGGCAAGGCACGACTACGAGCTGCTGGAGCAACTGGAGTGTGGGATTGCGCTTCGCGGAAGTGAGGTCAAAAGCATCCGGAACAACAAGATCGCGATCGAAGATGCTTACGTACGAGTGGAAAACGGCGAAATCTGGCTGGTTGGTGCCGACATCGCCGAATACCCTCAGGCAACGTATTTGAATCATGATCCGAAGCGACAGCGCAAGCTGCTGGTGCATCGACGAGAAATGGACCGACTCGCCAGGTCTGCCGAGCAAAAAGGCTTGACGCTCGTTCCCCTTGATATTCATCTGACACGTGGGTTTGTCAAAGTGACCGTTGCAATTGCCCGCGGGCAAAAAGAATATGACAAACGGGATAAAATCAAGAAGCACGCCGACCAGCGCGAAATCCGCCAAGCCATTCGAAACGCCAATTGACGGCGAAGCGACGAAACACTTGCCACAGTCATTTCACGGATCACTCGTGGCATTCGACGCAGGTAACAATCTCTGGGGGCAGGTGCCTGATAGTCGTTGTTCGCTCCGCGAACCAACG
>CAIWEX010001160.1 GCA_903911795.1 uncultured Schlesneria sp. | reverse complement strand
GGTCATTCATCTGGCCTGCATTTCCAACGATCCATCGTTCGAACTCAACCCGGACCTGGGACGTTCGATCAACTACGACGCGTTCCGTCCGCTGGTGAAGGCATCGAAAGACGCTGGAGTTTCCCGCTTCATTTATGCGTCGTCGTCAAGCGTTTACGGGGTTAAGGAAGCCGCCGCGGTGAGCGAAGAGATGAGTCTTGAGCCGTTGACCGATTATTCGAAATTCAAGGCGATGTGCGAGGACGTCCTGCGGGAGGAGCAGGAGCCGGGCTTTGTTGCGGCGACACTGCGCCCGGCGACCGTTTGCGGCTATGCACCGCGGCAGCGGCTTGATGTGATCGTCAATATTTTGACCAACCACGCCATCAATAATAAAGCGATCCGGGTCCTGGGCGGCGCGCAGAAGCGGCCGAATATCCATGTCCTCGACATGGTCGACGCCTATCTTGCGATGCTGCAACAGCCGGACAAGGTCATCGACCAGGCGATCTACAACGTTGGCGACGAGAACTTCACCGTCAACCAGCTTGCGGATATCGTTAAAAAGGAGGTCGGCGGCGATATCGCCGTCAATGTCGAGCCGACCAATGACAACCGCTCTTATCACATTTCATCGGACAAGATATTAAGGGAAATCGGCTGGAAGCCGACGCACAGCATCGCCGAAGCCGTCCGGGACTTGAGTTCCGCGCTGCGTGCCGGACGTTTGCCGGACAGCATGAACAATCCAATGTATTACAACATCAAGCGGATGCAGGACGTTCAGTTGTCGTAACCGACCGGCTTGTCGACTTTTCTGGCTGCCAGCCAAACGATGCCGCCGGCAAGGCCAACCGCGGACGAGCACAGACCGAACAAGATTGATGCCGCAAGCGCGGCGGTCGGGTCTATTCCGAACAGGCCGAGCCCGATGATGAGACTGCCTTCGCGGACACCCCAGCCGGAGATTGAAATCGGCAAAGCCGACAAAAAAATGACCGGCGGGATAATCAGCAATACCGGAATGAGGCCGATGCCAAGTCCGGTCGAAACTGCGACCGCATAGAATGACAGTGCTGTCATTGTGTGGATCACAATTGCGGCGCCTGCAATTTCCGGCATGCGGAAGATCGCGCGGGCGTTTATTGAAAGCTCGGCGGCAAAATCGATCAGCCTGTTGCCGCGCCAGCGGACGACAAGCCGATCCAGAATCAGCAGCACGGCCAGTCCGACGACGCCGAGGCCGGTCAGACCGGCCAGGCTGTTGGTCAGCGCCTGGCTCTTGGCGACCGCGGCGAGGCCCGGAATGCAAAACAAGATCATCACGACGACAGCCGCCAGCGCGCTGATCCGGTCGAGGACCACGCTGCGGGTTGCAAGGCTTAATCGAATTCCCCGCTGTACCAACATCAAAACGCGCACCGCATCGCCGCCCAGGGAAGACGGCAAGGCAAGGCTGAACCACAGGCTCGCCATCAGAATGCGCCAATGGCTGATGAGATCGGGATAGTTCGCTGCCGTTAGATGCGCGATCCTGCGTCCGAGATGCTGCCAACGCCAGGCCATCAGCGCCGTTTGCGCCAGCAGCAATCCGGCGGCAACCAGCAAGGGTATCAGTGCCGCCTGTTCGAGTTGCGCCCAGACGTCGCGCGCGTTCAACTTCCAGAACAGGACCGCCAGCACAATGACCGACAACGCCGCTTTGAGCAGATTCTGCCGCCATACCGATGGCGCTAGCGCCACGGCTTGCGGGTTCGGCGTGCCATTAGGTGAAGAAGATGAAGCCATGGTCGCCTTTGTAGCCGGATTGTTCGGCAAGCCACGCCCAGCTTTCCGGGCTGTGGAACGACTGGCAGGTTAATTGCCAATACAGCAGATTGGCTTTTTCCCGTTCGTCTCTCCAGGACTCGACCATGAAATACTTGCGGTCGCCACGACCGACACGCTGCATTTCAGACAGCGCCGCCTGGACATCCTGCAGGGGAAGATTGTGCAGGGTCGCCAATGAAATAATGACGTCGAAACTGGCATCGGAAAACGGCAAGAT
>CAIWEX010001159.1 GCA_903911795.1 uncultured Schlesneria sp. | reverse complement strand
GATGTCATTGGAGCATTCCTTGAGACACTGGTTGATTCCATGAGGGGAATTGAATCGACGGCTCAACTTCGGGATGCCAATCAATTGCAGCGCCGCGCCCATTCGCTCAAAGGGGAACTCCTGGCGATCGGGGCAACTCCAGCGGCAGAGCGGGCCAAAGAACTCGAAATGGCTGCTCGCCAGAATCAGCTCGACCATGTTGACGCGATAGTGGCGGACTTAATGAAGGTCCTGTCAGAGTTGCGTGAACCTCTGGAACAGTTCTGCAGTCAATATCGCAGCCCCTTGTGATCAGGTCGAGTCGTTGTCACGGTTATGGAACTGCGATGTATATTCCCCCGAGCTTTCTGGAAACCGACGTCGGAAAACTGCACGAATTCATGGAGCAACACAGTTTCGCCACGCTGATTTCGACTCAGTCCGGCGAACCATTTGCGAGTCACCTGCCGCTGCTGATCAATCGTGATTCGGGGCCCTGCGGAAGTCTGATCGGTCACATGGCTCGCGCCAATTCACAGTGGCGGTCCGCCGCCGGCCAGCGAATCCTGGCGATCTTTCACGGACCACATGCTTATATTTCACCCGGCTGGATGGAGACTCAAAACGTCGTGCCGACCTGGAACTATGTGGCCGTCCACGCCTATGGCGTCTTGCGACCCATTGAGGACCACGACCGGCTACTGCAGATCGTGACGCGAACCGTAGATCTTTACGAGTCGTCACGTGAACGCCCCTGGTCGCTGGAATCGCCTGACCCGTCATTTATCGAGAAGCTTCTTGGTGCGATTGTTGGATTCGAGATAGTTGTCGATCAGCTCGAAGGAAAATGGAAGTTGAACCAGAATCATCCTGTCGAACGACGGGAACGGATTATTCAAGGATTGCGTGACACCGGCATGACCGATGAGCTGCAGATTGCCGATTTGATGGACCTCGCAGACGATCCACCGACGAAATGAGAGTCGTCACAATGCGATCTCATTGTACTGATACACGATCGAAACGTACTTCGCTTGACTCATAACCCGACGCATACCCACTTCGGTTGCGGTGTGCGTCTGGAGGCCTCTACGCTCCGTACTTGTCTGCAAAGGAGTGTCGAACTCCTATGGCTGTTTGCCGATACAGGTAACAGTATCGCTGGTGCGAAAGATGATTTTGTCATCGATGAAGAATGGCGTCCCGACGATTCCTCCGTCGAGTTTGTTGATACGCTTCACTCTGTGATCGCGGCCTGGTTCCAAGATGGCGGTGTTGCCCGAGTCGTCGAAGAAATAGATTGCTCGCTCTCTGGCGACGGGACTCGCATATGTGAATTGGACTCGAACCAATCCTTCGACAGGAGCACCCGATTCGTTTGAAGCCGATGTCTCGTTGTTTCGGGCCGTTACGTCAGCTCCTGTCTTTGCATCCAGAATATGAACTCGGCTCTTTTGACTTTCGATCGTGTAAATTAACCCGTCGTGATACGTCGGCGAGGCCATGAAGGCTCCCTTGAGCTTGCCACTCCAAAGTTCCTTCGGCCGCATCCCTGGCTCGATTTTTTCCGGCAATCGGTACGCCCGCGGCTTGCCATCAATCACGTACAAAACCTCGCCCACGACCATCGGCGTCGTAAACGTCGACTCGAACAAGCCCGAACAAAGGATTTCACCATCAGCCAGTCGCACGATGTTGCCACCAGGCGTAATGATGACATCGATCTCACTAATTCGAGTGACCAGCGGAGTCCCGTGCGTCGGCAGGGCCTCGGTTGCTTTCCAAACGATTTTTCCATTGTTTGCATCAAGCGCCAGCAGGCAGCCCCAGGTCAGAATGATTCGGTCACCGTGAAAGACTGGCGACGAACTGAAGTATTCTTCGTCTCCCGCTGTTTCGAGAATCTGAATCCATTTCTGATTCCCTTGCATGTCGTAACAGGCGCTAAGCCCCATGGCGTTGATGGAAAAGACAAGCTGACCGTTGCTGGTGGGGGTCGGTGTGGACTGCTTGCTGTCTCCGCCACAACCTCTCATCAGTTTTGACGACAATTCCTTGGGAATATCCGGACTATCGACGCTGAACAAATCCTTCTTCCATAAGATGTGGCCATCCGCAAGGTCCAGGCAAAACAGGCTCCCCATCTCAGCAGTGATGAAGATCCGGTTTCCAGCGACGATGGGTGACGAATAGCCACCAACATCGACGCTCGTACGCCATCGGACGTTTTTGTCTGCGGACCATTCATCCGGAGGAGTGATGTTGGGGAATTGGCCTGTTCCGTCAAAACGCCAACCGACATTTGCTGCGGGACCTTTGGGCGGCGCAGCTTGAACCAGGTCGAGACTCGCTACCGACACGATTATCATCAGCGTCAGCAGCCAGACAAGATTGAGGCTTGTCAAAGTCTGAAAATCTTCCTCGCAGCGGCTGCGAATGTTTGATGTTTTGGGTTGGTCGCTCATGACTGTTCACCCGAGAGTTCGAGCATTCGCTTAGAGTGAATGATTCATGGACACGCGTGTTCACACAAAGTAACTCACAGCGTCAGTGAGGTCGTCGTCAGTACTCGACCTGGTTGATGCTGCGGTTTACTGAATCGCTCCATCGCATTTCAGCCAAGGCGCGTCGCTTACGCCTTCCCCTTGCGATCGCTCGGAGGCTGCTTCCAGCCTTTCAATTGCTGACGCAGATCTTTCAGGCTCAAACTTGGGGATGGGAGTCGCAATTGAGGTTCAACGTCCGGGACTGGTGCGTCACCCGACTCGTGAACATGTTGCAGTTCCTCTTCCAGAGTCTTCAGCCAGGATGGAACATCGAGCCCTGAACCCGAAGTCGTCTTGATGTATTCTTCAACGGCCGACTGCATGGTCTGGAACGAGGGTGAGTCATGCCGACCGGCATCCGCATCTTCACAGGCTGGACGAATTTGTGCCAGCATATGATTGACCGCCAGCGGTTTCACAAATCGTTCCTGCAAATGATTTGTTACGGATGGCAATCGCATTCCGTATTTCTTCTGCAGGGATTCGAGTTCCTCCAGGTGCGTATCGGCCATCTCTTCCGTCTTCACGGTGAAGACATCTTCCCAGATGATCGCCGCCTCGGGCTTCCCCTGCCGCGCCAGTACTTCGTGTGCCACAGCGACAGGAAGCAAATTCCAGGCATCGCGATCATAAGCAGTCTCCAGTCGCAGGAAATCCAGCAGACTGTAGAACTGTTCGCCGTAATCGGATTGAGTCGTCGTCGTGTTGTATTCCAGGAAACGATCGAATTTCTCAACCACGACCTGATAGATCAGATGCAGATGTTCTGACGCTTCTTCACGATCGATCTTGCCGTTTCGCAGATCCTCGAGCAGCTTGACGGGATGGAGAGGATCTTCGTTCTGTTCGAGGTATTCGAGGAACCGTGAGACCCCACTGTGAAGGATCGCGCGGACATTGCCGAGCGTTAACACACGAGCGTTCAGGATATCGGAACCGTATGTTTTGACGAACTTGGCGGTATCGTTCCAGACCGATTCCACCTTCAATGCTTCGACGGACGACAACCGCATCGTGCTGCTGTGTTCCAGCCATTGGTCCAGGTAGAGTTCAACGATTTCGCCAACTACCTCGATCAATTCTTCGTTGGTAAATCGGCCCCCCTTCCATTCCCGCGAGGCTCGAACCACGCATTCCAGCGTGTTTCTGAGCGCGATCCGGAAGAGTCGATCAAATTCAGTGACCGCCATTCCCATGGGGCGGGAGGCGCGTTCCATGTGTCGTGCCGTTCGCAACAAGTGCCATGTTTCCCGGAGCAGTCCGAGTTGTGGCAAATGAGCCAGCAGAAAGCGGACGACCATCTGCTGAGATCGAGCTGCCAGAATCTGCTTGGGATCACCACCGTGTTCCAGGGGAACGTACAGCAGTGGCTTGCGCTGAAGTGACCTGAGCAGGCCAGGCAGAACGCG
>CAIWEX010001158.1 GCA_903911795.1 uncultured Schlesneria sp. | reverse complement strand
TCAACGATCAATTGCCCCTGCGAGATTTGGGAGATCGCGGCGAGATCGACAACTGTGATCTGCGAAGAAACACTGCCAATATCGCCGAGCCGTGGAAGAATGACGACTCCGGAAACCAAACCGCCAAACTTCAGAACCCTCTCAATCGAGCCGACTACGGTGCCCGCGTCGGCAAGAGTTAGGAACACATCCCGGAATCGCCCTGCCAGCCTGCGTCTTCCGATATGCCACAGTCGCCCGAGTTCCAGCGGCTGGATCCCGCGCCTCAATTCAAGCGACTCAGCCACCAAGGCCGCGATGCGGTCCGCGTCAATTCGCCACTGGCGCAAGCGGTCGATCTCGACGTCGATCACCCCTTCGGTTTCACATCCGAAACATGCTTTTACTCCGGGCAACTCCCAATGGATCCCCGCCCAGTGGCCCTCGCCGCACTGGTCGCAGATGATGGACTCTGCCAGTTCTGTTTCGCGCAGCAGGCCGAGCCCGAGGGTTTCCTGCCACTGTTTCTTGTCCCAGCGGCGCGTCTCATCGGCACAGACCACCATTTCGCCAATTGCCAGCCGGTCAAGCAGCTGTTGCCAGACTGTTCGCATGTTTTTGAATTCCCCAGACCGGCAGGTACGCCCGCAGAATCTGATCCTCGGGCGAATCTTCGAGGTCGCAGAACGACGGCATTGAGAGGCGGAAACTGATGCTGCGTTCTTTACCGCCGGGCGTGAGAAAAAACGCTTGGAGCACTGCACCTGACACCGTGGCGGTCGCCAGGCGCGCGTGTTCATCCCGGAATTTATCGGCCAGAACCTCGTGAATCGATCCCTGCCGGCGGCGCGCGTCAATTGAGACATCGAATGTCCCGGGTTTAATGCCGTGGAACCGCAGCTTCAGCGATTGAATCCGGACGAACGCAATTCGGTCGGCGGGGTTGGTAGGGAACGTCAGATTGGGGTCTTTCAAAATGTCCAGATCGAAGCCGTCCAGTTCCGGGAGCTTCAATTCCTGATCGGCTCCGAGCACGGCGCGGGCAAAGATGTGCGCCAGACGACTTCGGATTTTGGTGCCGCCTTGCGCATAGACGTCGAGCGAGCCGTCGGCTGAGTGGTAGGCGAAAACGATCTTGAAGGCCGGATTCCAACTGGTCCGTTCGAACTGCCCGGCCGCATCGTAGCCCTCGCGCTCGTCCCAGTAATCCGCGGGATAGGCGAAGAAACAGTCGATGCCGCCTTCGCGGCGCATGTACTCCACTTCGCAGTGGTCGGCCCGGCACTGCTCGGGTTGGTACATTTCCTTGATCTGACACTGGAGTTCCGCCCGGACGGCGTCTGTCACCACCAGCTGCTGCACCGGAAGCCCCTGCCGTGATTCCCACATCCTCTTCGGCAGGGCTTCAATGCGCGCCAGCGTCCGGGCGTTGTCGATAATGTCCGGATACTCGAGACACATCCACAAAGCACGGTCATGAGCGCTTTTCATCGCGGCCAGCTTCGCCGCCACCGCAGCACCTTTTCGCGGCTTGCTTCGATTAGCATCTGTGTGCCCATGGATGTCGCCAGCGACTCGGCGCGGCGAAACACCTCGAACGACTTTCGCCGCTGGTCGGGTGTCGCCAGATTGAAGCACTGCAGGATCGGTCCGGATTTTCTGGCCCCGGCGGTCGCCCAGTCGAAATCGGCAAAAGCCTCCGTGTCGGAGAAGAAGCGCTGGAGGAGGGGATTTGATACCCGGCGAATGAATGACGGCAGGTCGAAGAATGCGGACACGTTGGTAGGCCTCCGGTGGTCTGGTGGCTCCAAACTCAGCCGTACGGCGACGGCCAGGTTCTCAATTCCCAAGGAGCCCGAATCTGGGGATCATCAGCGATGAATCCGCAGGATATCACGGCGAAGAAAGAGCGAACATAACCACAGCCTA
>CAIWEX010001157.1 GCA_903911795.1 uncultured Schlesneria sp. | reverse complement strand
TCGTGGTTCGCTCCGCGAACCAACGCTTCCTGGTTGACAAGACGTCTGAGGACGAGGCGACTATTTGAGTGGGTATAAGAAAATGCGACGTTGGTTCGCACAGCGAACCACGACTCTCCAAATTCTCTCGCCATCAACGAATGATCGCCGCCGTTCGGTGGCGATAGCGCCAAGTCGCTTGTTCATCGCAGATCTTCCCCCCAGAATACCCGGACGTGCGCGGGATAACCTCGCGCCGAGCATTTGCCTGGAATAACTCTGGCAAATCCGTTGGGAACCCGCCTGCTATCCGGAGATTCATTGATGACTCAGTTGCGTATCGCATTGATGGTCCTGTCGCTGTTCACTGCGACCATCGTTTCGGCAGCGGAATTTCCGCTCAAACAGGGTGACATCTGGGTCATGGCGGGGGACAGCATTACCGCTCAGCATCTGCATTCGAACTACTTCGAAGCCTTTTGCTTTGCCCGGTATCCACAAATCAAATTCGCGTTTCGCAACTCAGGAGTCGGCGGTCACACCATCACCAGTACGCTGGCTCGCTACGATTACGATATTGATGCCTGGAAACCGACCGTGGTCTCCGTCGAATTGGGAATGAACGATCAGGGTGGCAACACTCCGGAACAGTACATTTCCAATATGGCCAAGATGGTGACCCGGATCCGCACCGGTAACGCACTACCCGTGATGCTCACGGCCAGCCCGATCAACAACGGGAACACGATGGCGAACATTGGCGGTAATCGGCGGCTGCATGAATACGCCGAAACACTGAAGGAATTCAGCCAAAAGGAAAAACTGCCGTTTGCGGATCAGTTCCATCTGTTGATTGATGTCTGGGGGACCAATAAGCCTCGCGAAAATCTCGCCAATGCACTTCCCAATCTGCAGAGTATTGCTCAAGACAACGACGTCGCAGGTGTGGAGCATCTGCGTGCCTTCCTGCTGGAACAGTCCAAATTAGCATTTAAGCCAGTCTCGATGCAGGGCGACCCTGTTCATCCCGGTGCTCCCGGCCAGTTGATGATGGCCGCGGCCCTGCTCAAGGAACTCGGCGCAAATCCGTTCGTCAGCAGTGTGACGATCGATGGAGTGATGGCAACATCCAAAGCTTGCGTTGTTGAGAACGTGAAAACAGAAAACGGCGTGTTGAGCTTTGATCGTCTCGACGAATCACTGCCATTCCCGATTCCGGAAGAGGCTGCTGCCGTGCTGCCACTTTTTCCGGCTCTTACCGAACTGAGCCAATACACATTGCAGGTGAAGTCTCTCAAGCCAGGGATGTTCAGCTTGAAGATCAACGGAGTGCAATTGCCGACGGTCCTTTCCTCGCAGAACCTGGCAGAAGGGGTCAATCTGACGGGACTCGCATACGCTCCTCGAACTCCAAATATCCCCGCGAATGCCATTGTTCTGCAGGCGAAAAATGTCCTCAATGCGGTTGCCGCCAAGGAAGGGCTTGTGGGGCAGTGGCGCAGTCTGTCACAGCGTGCCCACGCCGCCGGTGCGGCACCGGAACTCAAAGACCAGTTGGCCGAAATGACGAAAAAGGTGATGGAAGCAGACGACAAAATTCGCGAAGCAGCCAAACGTCAAAAGCTACACTTCGAATTGGCCGCTCAGCCATGAGTGCGATGTCGCAGGGTGGTCATGCCATCGTTATCCGTGTTACTTCTTCAGTCGGGGTCGCACGGATGCTCTGACCGGACGCTGATTGACAGATTCGCTTCGAACAATGCCCCATGAAAACGGGATGTCGATCCATGTCGAAGAGATTTCATTGCGCGCTCTGCGTGACCTGCCTGATCAGCTTCGCTTCCACGGTCCACGGCGACGAACCGAAGGCATCTCAATCTCTCTGGCGAAAGCTCGAGAAGTTTGCCCAGCCTCCGACCGAGTGGGCTGGAAAATTTGGCGACTACCGATCGCCGCTGGACTTTGACGATGGAACTCGAGTCCAATCCGCCGCGGATTGGACTCGCCGTCGGCAGGAAATTCAGAAACGCTGGCATCAGCGACTCGGCGCATGGCCGCCACTGGTTGAGCGTCCAACGGTCAAAACGATCGAGACCATTGAAAGGGACGATCACACTCAACATCACGTCCATGTTCAGATCTCGCCGGAAGGTCAACTGGTTGATGGGTATCTGCTGATTCCCAAGGGGAACGGTCCATTTCCCGCGGTGTTGGTGCCATTTTATGAACCGATTACCAGTATCGGTCAAGGAGCGAAAGGACGCGGGACTCATGATTATGGCCTGCAACTGGTCAAGCGGGGATTTGTGACTCTGTCGATCGGAACGCCAGGCTCTCTTGAGAAAATCGGATCGGACACTCGGCAACTCCTGACAACAGCAGGCGTCGAGCAGCGACGGCAGCCCCTATCTCTGTTGGCCTATGCGGCTGCTAACTGTCACACGGCACTGGCTCAGATGCCCAATGTCGCCCCAGATCGCATCGGGGTGATTGGACTGTCATACGGCGGCAAATGGTCCATGTTCGCCTCCTGTCTTCACGAGAAGTTTGCCTGTGCCGTCTGGTCCGATCCAGGAATCGTATTTGACGAGAAGAATGGAAACGTGAACTATTGGGAGCCGTGGTATCTGGGATTCGATCCCAAGGTTCAGCGGAAGCCCGGCATTCCGAATGATGAGCGGCCTCGGACGGGTCTATACCAAGAAATGGTGGAAGCGCGCGAGGATCTGGTGGACCTCCACGCGCTGATGGCTTCGCGACCGGTTCTGGTCTCGGGAGGGACAGAAGATCCGCCGCGGAACTGGCAGGCGCTGAATCATCTTGTGGCGCTGAACAAGTTGCTCGGCTACGAACATCGAGTCTGCATGACCGCACGTACCGGCCATATCCCCACCGCCGAAGCCTTGGAACTGGAACTGGCGTTTCTGGAATTCTGGCTGAAGAACCACGAAAAGCCAGAACAGATCAGAGTTCGTGCGCAATCACTGCTGGCACCGATCAGCGGCGAATTAAAATTGTCTGGTTTGAAAGACAAGGTGGAAGTGCTGCGTGATCGGTGGGGAATTCCGCACATCTATGCTCAGAACAGCCATGACCTGTTTTTTGCTCAGGGTTTCGTGGTGGCGCAGGATCGCTTGTTCCAGATCGATCTTTGGCGGCGAATCGGCTGCGGAGAAACAGCCGAGATTTTTGGCGAGGAGGGAATTGAGGGTGATCGATTTGCGCGACTGATCCGCTATCGAGGTGACATGCAGGCCGAATGGCAAAGCTATTCATCAGATACTCGCGAGATCGCAACGTCATTCACCCAGGGAATCAATGCGGGAATCGATCAGTTTGGGGACCAGTTGCCGATTGAGTTTCAGGTGATGGGCTACAAGCCAAAAAAGTGGCAGCCGGAAGATGTACTGACTCGGATGTCGGGAATTGTGATGTCCGGAAACTTCCAGCGTGAAGTGGCGCGAGCTCGAATGATCGCAGCGGTCGGAGTTGAAGAGGCACGCCGTATCG